>CANRLQ010000042.1 GCA_947631525.1 uncultured Bacilli bacterium
TAAAAAAATATTAAATAGAAAGGAATCAATCAATAAGAAATTAATTAATATTTCTATAAGATTGATTATACGTGATTATATGATAAATTTATTAATATTTATATTTTTAGGGTTCATTCAAGGTATTACTGAACCAATTCCTGTTTCATCTAGTGGACATTTATTAATTTTCCAAAATTTAGTTGATAGTTCAAATAAAATCAATTATGAATTACTTGCTACTATAACTAATTTTGGTAGTTTTTTGGCAATATGTATTATATTTAAGGATAGAATAATTGAATTATTTAAATCTTTCTTTAATTATTTATCAACTAAGGATAAAAAAGATTATAATAATTATAAATATTGTTGGTATGTCGTTATAGGTACTATACCTGCTGGAATTATGGGATTGATTGTTACCAAATTAGGATTATTCGATTTCTTAGAAGAAAATATTAAATTCGTTGGAATAACATTATTAATAACTGCTTTATTCTTGTTTCTAATTAGAAATTTTAAAGGTAAAAAAGATAATAACGATATAACTTTTAAAGATGCACTTATAATTGGTTTATTTCAAGTAGTTGCATTAATACCTGGTATAAGTAGAAGTGGTGCAACTATCGTTGGTGGAATGTTTAGAAAACTAAAAAGAGAGGTTGCTTTTGATTTCTCATTCATTTTATATATTCCAATTAGTCTTGCTACTATGGTACTTGGAATTAAAGATTTAATAGAATCTAGTTTAGATGGTGCAATGATTATTTTATATTTAATTAGTATGATTGTAGCATTTATATTTACTTATATTGGTACAAAATGGTTTAAAAATATTGTTAAAGAAGGTAAATTAATATACTTTGTATACTATTGTTTAATAGTTGGAACTCTTGTTTTGATATTATTATAAAAAGTACAGAATTTTCTGTACTTTATTTTTTTAATATTCTTTCTAATTCATCGCATTTTGAAATATCCATATCTTTAGTATTTTTTAATTTATAATCAATATTTAATTTTTCATATTTTTCTATAGCCATTGTATGATATGGAAGCAATTCTATTTTTTCAATATTTTTAATTTTTTTTAAATATTCTTTAAGTCCTAATATATATTCTTTACTATCATTTATACCTGGTACTATTACTTGTCTAATCCAAATTTTTTTATTTAATTTTTGAACAATATCTAAAAATTTATTAAATTCATCTATTTTTAATCCAGTCATTTTTTTGTACTCTTCTTTTCTATAGTCTTTAATATCTAAAATAACTAAATCAATATATTTTAAAATATCTTCATAGTTACCATTCCCAACACCTGCTGTATCTAAAGCAATATTTATATTTTCTTTTTTTAATAATTTAGCAGTTTCAATTATAAACTCACTTTGAAGAAGTGGTTCTCCTCCTGAAAAAGTAACACCACCATTATTTTTAAAATATGGTTTAAATTTAATTATCTTATTATATAGTTCTAATGGAGTTATATTATCTTCTTTTTTATTCCACATTTCTGGATTATGACAAAATAGACATCTTAATTTACAACCATTTAAGAAAATAACTGTCCTAATACCTGGTCCATCTTTGGTTGAAAAAGATTCAATTGAATCAATACTCCCATTACAATTTTTCATGAAATGTTCTTTCTATTACTTCTTTTTGTTGTTTCTTTGTTAATCTATTAAATCTAACTGCATATCCAGAAACTCTTATTGTAAGAAGTGGATATTTATCTGGATTATTCATTGCATCAATTAAAGTACTTCTATTTAAAACATTGACATTAAGGTGATGAGCATTTTGACTGAAGTATCCATCTAATAGTGATACCAAATTATTTTTTTGTTCTTCAATATCTTTACCTAAAGCATTTGGTACAATAGAAAATGTATTAGATATTCCATCTCGACAACATTTTTCATATTCAAGCTTTGCAACTGAGTTAAGTGAAGCTATTGCTCCATTTTCATCTCTTCCATGCATTGGATTGGCTCCTGGAGCAAAAGGAACATGTGCTAATCTTCCATCAGGTGTTGCTCCCGTTTTTTCTCCATAAACAACATTTGAAGTAATTGTTAATACTGATAATGTTGGAATAGCATTTCTAATTGATTTATGCTTAGATAATTCACTATAAAATTTTTCCAATATTTCTTTAGCAATATTATCTACCCTATCATCATCATTACCATATTTAGGAAATTCACCTTCTATTTCAAATGATGTTGCTACAAAATCACTGTTTCTAATTGGTTTCACTTTAGCATATTTTATAGCTGATAAAGAATCAGCCACAACAGAAAGTCCTGCTACACCATAAGCCATTAATCTTTCAACATTTGTATCATGTAATGCCATCTGTCCTGCTTCATATGCATATTTATCATGCATATAGTGTATTATATTCATTGTGTCAGAGTATAGTTTAGCAACATATTCTAACACTTTAAAATAGGATTGTTTTACTTTTTCATAATCAAGTATTTCATCATTCATAGGTTCTATATCTAAAACTTTTACATTTTGTATTTCATCAATACCACTATTTATTGAATAAAGTAATGCTTTAGCTAAATTACATCTTGCTCCAAAATATTGCATTTGCTTACCAACTGTCATTGCTGATACACAACAAGCAATTGCATAATCACTACCATGAATTGGACGCATTAAATCATCATTTTCATATTGAATAGCATCAGTTAAAATGGACATTTTACAACAATATTTTTTAAATTTTTCTGGTAATTTTTCACTCCATAATACAGTTAAATTTGGCTCTGGTGATGGATCTAAATTAGTTAATGTATGTAGTATTCTATAAGATGTTTTTGTAACTAATGGTGTTTTATTTTCATTTAGTCCACCTATAGAACATGTTACCCAAGTAGGATCTCCCGAAAATAATTCATCATATTCTGGTGTGCGTAGATGTCTAACAAGTCTCAATTTTATTATAAATTGATCTATTAGTTCCTGTGCTTCTTTTTCAGTTAAAATACCATTATCAATATCTCTTTTTAAATAAATATCAATAAATGAATCAACTCGGCCTAAACTCATCGCTGCACCATTATTTTCTTTTATGGCAGCCAAGTAAGCAAAATATAACCATTGAATTGCTTCTTTAGCATTACTAGCTGGATTAGATATATCATATCCATATTTTAAAGCCATTTTTTTCATATCTTCTAGTGCTTTTATCTGCATTGATAACTCTTCTCTTAATTGAATATTTGTTTCATTAATTTCCGTTATTTTTTCTTTATCTTTTATTTTTTGCTCAATTAAATAATCAATACCGTACAAAGCTACTCTTCTATAATCACCAATAATTCTCCCTCTTCCATAGCTATCTGGAAGTCCTGTAAGTAATCCTACTTTACGAGCTAATTTCATTTCATCGGTATAAGCATCAAATACTCCATCATTATGTGTTTTTCTAAAACTACTAAAATACTTATCAATATTAGAATTTAATTTATAATTATATGCTTGTAAAGAATTATATACCATTCTAATTCCACCAAATGGATTTATCATTCTTTTTAAAGGTTTATCAGTTTGAAGACCGACAATTACTTCATTTTCTTTGTCAATATAACCAGCATCGAAATTATTTATTCCCGATACATGGTCAACATCAATATCAAGTACACCTTTTTTTAATTCTTCTTTTAATAAAACATTACATTTATCCCATACATTTTTTGTTTTTTCTGTTTTGTCTTCTAAAAAAGATTCATCTCCATCATAATATGTATAATTAGTATCAATAAAATCTTTTACATCAATATTATTACACCAATTACCTTCATTAAAATCATTCCAATAATTCATAAAATACCTCCATATCCCTATAATATTATTATATCATTTACCTAATTTATTTATATATCTACTTTAATAACTTTACATTTATTTACAATTATTTATAAATAAAAAAATAGTTTTCACTATTTTTATTTTAATCTTTCTAATAATTCATTTTCTGTCCATATTTTAATATTTAATTTTATAGCTTTATCATATTTACTTCCAGGATTATCACCTACAATAACATAATCTGTTTTTTTAGTAACACTGCTTGTTACTTTTCCACCTCTATTTTCTATTTCTAAGCTAGCTTCATCTCTTGTCATATTAGATAATGTTCCTGTTAAAACAAATGTCTTATTGCTAAAATTTTCATCAATTGTTTCATTACCTAAATATTGCATGTTTAATCCTAATTCTTTTAATTCCTCGATTAATTTTACATTTTTTTCTTCTTTAAAAAATTTATAAACACTATCAGCTATAATATCACCAATATCGTTAATCTTAATTAAATCTTCATAAGTAGCATTCATTAAATTATCCATATTTTTATAATTAGCTGCTAGTATTTTAGCTGTTTTTTTACCGATATATCTTATACCTAAAGCAAAGAGTAATTTTTCTAAAGAATTTTCTTTACTTTTTTCTATATTATCAAGTAGATTATTAATACTTTTTTCTCCAAAGCCTTCTAATTCCTTTAGTTCTTGTTTTTCTTTATATAACTTATAATAATCAGGTATTGATTTTAAATAACCCATATTATAAAAATCTTCTACAATTGATTCTCCAAAACCTTCTATATTCATTGTTTCTCTACTTGAAAAATGAATTAATCCTTCTATATTTCTAGCATCACAATTTGGATTTAAACAAAAGTAATTAGATTCATTTTCTTTTCTTTCTAATTTACTTCCACATATAGGACAATTTTCAATCATTTTAAATGGAATTTCTATACCTTTTCTTCTTGATTTTTCAACTCTTACTACTTCAGGAATAACATCTCCTGCTTTATGTAATACAATTGTATCATTTATCATTATATCTTTTTCTTTAATATAATCCTCATTATGAAGAGTTACACTTTTTATAATTGAACCAGCTAAATGAACAGGAGCCAAATCTGCTCTTGGGGTAATTTTGCCCGTTCTTCCAACACAAAATTCTATATTGTTTAATTTGGTTAATACTTCTACAGCTGGGAATTTATACGCAATTGCCCACTTTGGTGTTCTTGATGTATAACCTAATTTTTTTTGATCTTCTATTTTATCAACTTTAATTACAATTCCATCTATTTCGTAAGGAAGCGTATCCCTTTTTTCTCCCCATTCATTTATATATTTAATTACTTCTTCTATACTACTTGTTGTTAAAATATTGGGATTGATGATAAATCCTAATTTTTTCATAAAATCTAATGATTCGTGATGATATTTTATATCAAAATTTTCACAATATGGTAAATGATAAATAAATGTTGATAAATTTCTTTTAGCAGCTATTTTAGAATCTAATTGTCTAACTGATCCAGCTGCTGCATTTCTAGGATTTGCAAATAACTTTTCATTATTTTTAGCTCTTTCTTCATTTAATAAATTAAATGATTTTTTAGGCATATATATTTCTCCACGAACTTCTATTTTTCTCTTATCACTTATTTTTAGTGGAATCGATTTTATTGTTTCAACATTATGTGTTATATTTTCTCCTATAACACCATTTCCTCTTGTTGCACCTCTTACTAATTTACCATCTTCATATATAAGAGATACTGATAAACCATCTATTTTAAGTTCACATACATAAGTCGGATTAGGAATAACTTTTTTTACTCTTTGATCAAATTCTCTTACTTCTTCCTCATTAAATATATCTCCTAGTGACATCATAGGCACTTCATGAATAACTTTTGTAAATTCATCAATTATTTTACCTCCAATTCTTTTGGTAGGTGAATCTTCTCTTATTAACTCTGGATGTTCTTCTTCTAATTTTTCCAATTCATGATAATAATCATCATATTCTTGGTCGGTTATACTTGGATTATCATTTGTATAATATTCAATGCTTGCTTTATTAATTATTTCAATTAATTCATCAATTCTTTTTTCTATCATGTTCATCTTCCTTTTATTATTTTAATATATAGTGCCATTAAAAATTCATTTGGAAAAAATAATATCATATTTTGTAATTTTTCTGAATTTTTTTCTTCTATTAAATCGTATATATATTTAATGGTTATTTTATCATTAAATAATACTTTAAATCTATTTTCTTTTATATTTTTTTCTATTTTATTATTTTCTTTTGTTACTTTATCAAATCTACTAATAATTAATTTATTATATTTTTTTGTATTATATATATAGGAATCATCTATAGCAAAGATATAACCTAATTGTTCTAGTACTTCATTAAATACATTAAAAAATGTTTTTTTATCAATTACTTTTTTTAAAATAATTATGTTTAATATTTTTCTAGATAATGCTTCATTTTCTATATCTAAAATATCGTTTAATTCATTATAATACTTATTTTTGTATTTATCAGCATTTCTTTTTAAATCTCCTAAATGAAAAGTATATAAATTACCATCTAATTTTCTAAAATGTTTCATTGTATCATTATAACCTAATCTAATACCTCTTCTTGCATCTTTTTTAGAAAAAATTAGAAATGAACCCATATCATTTTTAGGAGAAATATATGTTACATCAGCATTATATTTTACTTTTCTTTTTATTCCTATTTCATCTAAATCGACAGCTATTACTTCATCAGCTCCCATTTCTATTGCCAAATTAATAGGTAAATTATCATATACTCCACCATCTATATACATTTGTCCATTAATTTCTTTTGGTTTAAATGCTGGAAAACAAGAAGCAGATGCGATTAAAAAATCAGCAAAATTTTCTGGTTTTATTTGTTTTTTTGTTAATTTTAAAGGTTTTAATGTTGGAAATTTAACTGTTATCATTCCAAAATCAATATTAGATTTATATATTTTTTTAATATTTATATTTTTCTTTACGGTTTTTTCTAAGTTGGTAATAGCCATACCACCTTTGAACATGTTTTTGATATATACTTTTAATATATCATTATAGTCATCTAAATCTACTTTTTCATCGATAACTTTTTCAAATGTTAAATTATACCATAATTTTAAAGCTTTAAAATAATCTTTTTGAGTTAATAATGCTCCATTTAAAGCACCTACACTACTACCAGTTACAATATCATAATCTATATTTAATTTTCTTATAGCTTTAAAAAAACCAATTTCATAGGAACCTTTAGCTCCTCCACCAGAAAGTACTATTGCTCTCATTATATCACATATAATCTAATTATGTGATTTTTATTAATCACTGATTAGATTCCTTTCTTTTATATTTTTATATAACTGAATAGGTTATAATATTTTAAGCACTGTGGATTTGTTCTGTTTTTGACGACTTTGACTTGTTGAAAATGACAACTGCCACATGCTTATATTTTTATTAGTAATTAACTGTTTAACACTTTAAAATTTTGTATTCCATGTTAATACACAAGTAGAAGTATTATGTAAAACTAAAGTATATTAAAAACTAATTAGAAGTATTTTTATGTGTTTTTTTGTTATTTCAAAACACAAACATTATTTTTCATTTGTACTGAATAGGAGAAATAATTGAAGGAAATTTAACTTTCACAAATGCTACCTTCTATATTTTAAATAGATTTTTCATTTTATTCCACTTCTTATATTATTATCTTTAAAGTTATCTTTATTAAATTTTGGATGAGATTCTAAAAATCCATCTATTTTTTTATTTTTTAAATTTGGACAATTTAGTTCTTGTAAAGAGGTATTATATTTTAAAAATTTATCCTCTACTTCTTGCAAGTTTGGACAATTTAACTTTTGTAAAGAGTTATTCCAATATAAGAAACCATATCCTGTTTTCTGTAAACTTGGTAAAGTTAATTCTTGTAGAGAGTTATTTCTGAATAAGAAATAATCTCCTACTTCTTGTAAGCTTGATAAAGTTAATTCTTGTAGAGAGTTATTCCAACATAAGAAATTATCTCTTATTTCTTGTAAATTTGAGAGATTTAACTTTTTTAAAGATTTATTATAACATAAGAAATCAGCTTCTACTTTTTGTAATTTTGGTAAATTTAGGACTTGTAAAGAGTTATTAAAATATAAGAAACAATGTCCTACTTTTTCTATATTAGAATTTGTTAATTTTATAAATTCATTATTTTCATTTAATTCTATTTCTATGTCTTCTCCGTTTTTTACTTTTATTTTTATCTTTTTTTC
>CANRLQ010000043.1 GCA_947631525.1 uncultured Bacilli bacterium
TAATATTTTCTAGTATTATTTAATAATAATAAAAATTAATAAAATTTATTGTTTTTTTTTTAATAATATTATATAATAAATATTGATAATAGGGATAATAATAAGAATAAAAGGAGTTGAAACTTTAATGATAAAAAATTTTGATTTTGATAAAATGCCAGTAGTTGAAATTGTAAATGAAATATTGGTGGATGCTAGTAAAAGAGGTGCTAGTGATATTCACTTTGATCCTCACGAAAATGAAATGATTATTAGAATACGTATAGATGGTAATTTAACAAATTATTCAGTAATCCCTAATTCTATAAAGAAAAATTTGATAACTCGTATTAAAATTATTTCTGGAATGAATATAACTGAATCAAGATTGCCACAGGATGGAGCTATTAAAGCACAGATAAAAGATACTGATCTTGATCTTCGTGTTTCTTGCTTACCAACTTTAAATGGTGAAAAGATAGTTATTCGTATTTTGGATTATTCAATGAGCCAAAGTGGTCTTGAATCTTTAGGATTTAGTAATAGCAATTATGAAAAAATAGTAAAAATGATTTCTTCACCTAGTGGTATTATTTTAGTAACAGGAGCTACTGGTACAGGTAAATCAACAACTGTTTACTCTATTTTACAAAGACTTAATAATGAGGATACAAATATTGTTACAGTTGAAGATCCTATCGAAATGAGCATTAAAGGAATAAATCAAGTCCAAACTAATAGTGAAATTGGTCTTTCATTTGCTACTGCTCTACGTTCTATTTTACGTCAGGATCCAAACATTATAATGATTGGAGAAATTCGTGATACAGAAACTGCTCGTATAGCTGTTAGAGCTTCTATTACAGGTCATTTAGTTTTATCAACAATCCACACCAATAACTCATTAAATACTATTGAACGTTTACTAGATATGGATGTTGAAAGATACTTGCTTTCAAGTGCCTTAACAGGAATTGTATCTCAAAAGTTAGCTAGAAGATTATGCCCACATTGCCGTACAAAAAGAAAAACAAATGCATATGAAAAAGATTTGTTTAAAAAAGTTTTACATCGTGAAATAGATGAAGTTTATACAACTGAAGGATGTGAGGAATGTGGTAACGGATATAAAGGCCGTATTGCTATTCAAGAAGTTTTATTAATAAACCAAGAAATTAGAGATGCTATTAGTAGTAATATAAGAAAAGATAAATTAAGAGAATTAGTATATAAAGCAGATGTTGTTACTCTTTTACAAGATGGTTTAGAAAAAGTTGTTGAAGGATTGACTACTTTTGAAGAAGTTTTAAAAATTATTGAACTTGATACCGATGACATTAATAAAGAAGGAAGTTTTGATTTACAATCAGCTTTAGATTTTACAACAATATCTCAATCTAATAAAAATAGCAATAATGATGATAATGAAAATAAAGATATTAAAACTAAAGAAAATAATGAAAATAATGAAGAAACAAAAAATATTTCAACAAATACCAAGCCAATACCTGATAAAGAAAAAATAACAGATGATGATGGATTAGATCTTAATGATTTAAGTATTAATAATGATTCAAAGAATACTGATAAAGAAAAAGATCAAATAGATGATTTGTTAGATATTGAATTTTAAAAGACACCTTTACGTGTCTTTTTATAATTTAATTATAAATAACTCTAACCCAATATATTTATCAATTTTGCCATTTTTTATATCAATATCTAAATCAGCAAGTTGCTTCAATATTTTTAATAATATATTATTATCATAATTTCTTCCTATCTCTAAACTTTTTCTTATTGCATAATAATTAGCACCTAATAAACTAGATATATCTCTTTCTGAATAACCTTTCTTATATAAATTTTTAGCTTGATAAATAAGTCTAAATTTATTAGCAAGAACAATTATTATTTTAATAGGTTCTTCTCCTAATTTTATTATTTCACTATAACTTTCTAAAGCCTTTTCTTTATTATTTGCTACTATATTTTCTATTAAGTTAAAAAAATCAGTATCAATATTTTTTATTGTTAAATTTATTATATCTTCCTCAGTAATTGTTAATTCATTATCTTTATATATTTTTATTTTTTCAATATTACTTTTTAAATTATTTAAATCATAACCTACTCTATCTAATAATAACTTAATATTTTTGTCAGATATTTTATATTCATTAAACATATTTTTTATGTAATCATTAATATTATTTACTTTATTAAATTCTTTAACAATTCCCTTTTCCTTAATTAATTTAACTATCTTTTTTCTTTCATCTAATTTTTCTTTATTAATATTAAATATCAATATATTATCAAAATGACTATTTTGTAAATATTTTTCTAGAATACTAGTGTTTTGTTCTAATAATTTTTTATTAGTTGTTCCTGTAAATATATATGCATTATCTACAATAATTAGTTTTTTATCTCCAAATAAAGAGATAGAAGAACTATCTTCTAGTATATCTTCAATTTTAGTATTTTCTAAATCATATCTTATAATATTAATATCATTTATTTTATTTTCTTCTATTATTTTTTTTATTTTTTCTTCGATAAGAAATTGTTCTAAACCATAAAATAAATACATATTATCACCTATAATTATTATAACATAAAAACAAGTTAAATTTTAACTTGTTGTATTAATTTTTGCTTGTTCCAAAGCTTTTTTTGTTGCTTCAATATATGTACTAGCATCAATAGTAACACCACTTATTGAATCTAATTTAGTATTTGTTTGATCCCATTCTACCCAATCTAGTCCTTGAGTTTCTACTACTTTTTTTTCAATAACTTCTACTTGTTCATACCATTCTTTACCACCTTCAATATTACCAATATTTTTAGATGTTTCTTTCATTCCATAATTATCTCCTAATGTTTTTTTAGTCGTATTTATATTATCTTTTAAATATGTAGAATCAATATAACAAGATTTAATTAAACCATTACTATCAACATAGATAACAGAAGTTGTAACATATTTAGAACCATAAGATTCATATTCTACACTTCCCATATATGTTCCTTCTTTATAATTACCCTCTACTATTCTTTCACATCCTGATAATGTAAATAAAATTAAAATAAGTAAAAATATCTTTTTCATAATTACCTCCTATAATATATCTTTTGTATTATCAATAAGTGTTTTACTAATAATTCCTACTACTATTCCTGTAGGTATACTTACTAATAAAATAAATGGAAAATAATAAATCATATGAATATTATTTAGTAGTATAATTGAACATATAATTTGACCTAATGAATGAAAAACAGAACCTATTATACTAATACCAACTATCGATAATTTGGTTATTTTTTTAAATAACGCCATTGAAAGTAAACTTATTATTGCTCCAATTAAACTAAATATAAAAGTAATACTAAATAAGCCTGTTCTAAGTAAACCTACAATAATAACTCTAAGTATTGATACATATAAAGCATCCATAAAACTATTTGTAAATAAAACATAAATTATTATAATATTTGCTAATCCTATTTTTACACCTGGTATTGTTCCATTTAGAAATGGAAATAAATTTTCTATTAAGTTCAAAATAATAGATATAGCTAATAACATTGAAAGTCTTATAAATTTTTTTGTTTCCATAGACACCTACTTTATAACTGTATCAATATCTTTCTTTTTACCTTCTATTTCAATAACTACTTTATTAGGTAAACAAATTATTGTTTCATAAGTATTTTCTATATATCCTTGCTTAGAGCATAGATGTAAATCACTATTTTCTTCTTCTACTTTTATTTTTCCATTTTTTGTTACTATTTTTACTTTACCTTTATCTCCATCTACAACATATTTTTTATTTTCTTTCAATGATAAATCTATTTTCAAAACCAATTCATTATTATGATATATTTTAGCTATTTTAGCTTGATTTTTCGGTATAAAATTCATAATAATTATAAATATTAAACAAATTATTATTATTCCAAATATTAACTTAAAATCATTTTTATTCATAGATGTATTTTTTAAATCCTTTAGACATTACTTGTTTATCATCGTTTGTATACCATATTACTTCAACATTATCATAATTTTCAATAAATTTTTTTCCATCTTCAACTGACATTAAAAATAATGTTGTAGATAATATATCCCCTAAGGCACTATCATCTGTTACAACAGTAACACTTTTCATGTAATTTGTTGGAAATAATGTATTTGGATCAATTATATGATGATATTTTTTACCTTCATATTCATAGTATCTTTCATAACCACCACTGGTAACAACAGCCATATTATTACAAGTTACAATTTTAAAAATATCTTTTGTTTTACTATTTGGATCTTCTATTCCAATTGTATATTTCTTATTTTTAAAATTATCACCAACAAGAACATTTCCACCAGCATTTATTAAAAATTTATTAATATTATTTTTTTTAAGGTATTCACCAACAATTTTAGTTGTATAACCTTTTGCTATACTTCCTAAATCAATATTAACATGATTATTTTTTATTTTATTTTCATCTTTTAATACAATATTTTCAATGTTATTTTTGGCTTTTTGAAGTTCTTCATAATTAGGTATACCATTTTTATTATCTCGATATTTTTTCCATATATCGAGTACATCTCCCATGCTTATATCGATTAATCCTCCACTTTTTTTATACCAACTTTTCCCGTATTTAATTATTTCGTAAAGTCTCTTATCTATTTCAATATATTCTTTATTATTTTTATTATTTTTTAGGTAATATAAATTATTTATTCCTTCATAGCTATTATATTTATCTGTTAACTCGTGATATTCTTTATATATTTTTTCAACATTATTTAGTATTTTATTTGCTTTATCTTTATTATTTGAGTATATTTTAATATATATATATGTATCCATATAAAATATTTTTTTTACATATTCATTTTCTCTTTTTTTCTTATTTAAATTATCATAGCCGATATATATTATTAAACCAATTAATAATACAAGGAATAAAAACCATATTATTTTGTTAATTTTATTTTGCATACTATCACCTATTTAAATTATAGCAAATATTTTTTTCTGAGTAAATAAAAACATAGAATTATAATGTTCAAACCAGTAACATTAAATACTATGTATAATTATATTTTCTCTTCTTCTTTTATAACTTTTTTATATATTTCAATTAAATCTTTACCAACTTTTTTTGTATCTCTTGAAAGTGCTACTTTATAGGCTTCTTCTGTTAAATCTTTTAGTTCATTATTTAATATTTTTTTAATTTTTATTTCAAATTCATCAATATCTTTTGCTTTATATACATTTACACCATCTTTTAACCAACCATCAAATACAGGAATATCTCGTATAATTGCTTTTTGTTTACAAGCACATGCTTCTAATATAGGAATTCCTTCAGTTTCTTCTAATGTTGGAAAAATATACAAATCTGCACCACTTAAAGCAGCTTTTATTTCTATTGGTTCTACATAACCTGCAAATAATAAATTTGGTAGTTTTGTTTCAACTGCTTCTTTTATTTTACTAGGAACTAACTTTAAATCTGTATAACCGAACCATATAAATTTATATTCAGGCATTCTTTTAGCTAATTCGACAAAATCTAATATTCCTTTTCTTTCTAAGTATAAACCTATAGCCATAATAACTTTGTCATTTTTATTATAATTATATTTTTTTCTAAATTCTTGAGCTAATTTTTCATCTTTTTTAAAAAAATTAGTATCTATTCCATTTGATATAACACTTATATTTTTTAATCCATATCCTTCAAGTAATTTTTTAGAATAAGGTGTTGGTGTTATTATATGATCACCCAAACTATAACATTTGCAAATCCATTTTTTAAAAAGAGGAGCTATTTGATTAGAAAAAATAAATGAATTTTTAAAATCTTCTTCTGTTGAATGTGCATGATAAACTACTTTTTTCCCTTGCTTTTTTGCTTTTTTAGCAAGTTCATAAGACTTAGGACCATACCAATTTATATGAACTATATCGTAATCATCATTTGGATCTTTTGTAAATTCAATATTATTTTCTTTTAAAGATTTAATTTGATGATTTATTGCTTTACCTAATCCCGATTTCCCAATCATATTTTCACATTCTGTATATAATAGTATTCTCATGAAATCACCTATTAAGATAATAACATAATTAGTTACTTATATCAACTAAAATTACATCTTCTCCAATTTTTTTTATTTGATTCCATTTTATTTCTTCTTCATTATTACTCCTAAATACATTTATATTAAATTTTGTTCTTTGAACTAATAAAGAGGTCATAAAACCATTATTATCAATAGTTACATCTATTATATTTCCTATTTTTTTCCCATCTTTAATATTTACAATATCTTTACTTTGCAAATCGGATAAATGCATACTATCACCTATTTAATGTTATGTAATATTAAGTTATAAATGAATGCATTTTATCGTTTATTTTGTTTTAATTTTTTTCTATCTGACATAAATAAATTATCTAAAACAAACTCATAATCACCTAATAAAGAAATATTTAAACATTTTTGTAATAAATTATTATTTCGATTTATAAAATTTTTATTTCTTATTTCATGATTAGTACTTGTATATTTGTATGCTCTACATAAATATAAAGTACATTTTCCTATTTTATATGTACCCTTATTATAATATTTTTCAAAATAGTTTATTGCATAGTCATATATACCTAATTTATAATATGTTTTTCCTATATAATAATTAAAAATATTATGATTAGTTAAATGTAGTCCTTTAATAAAATATTTTAAAGCATCTTCATATTTTTCCTCTTCTAAATAATAACGCCCAAATTCCATACATAAAGTATAATTTTTTACATCTTCCTTACTCATTTGTTGTTCAAATTTTATTTCATTTAATTTATTTTGTAAATAATTTATTTGAACATTATATTTATTATTATTTAAATTAACGATTATTTTGAATAATTCCTTTGCTTCTTTTATATAACCTTTGTTAATTAAATAATTACAATCACTAATTGTATAAAATAAATCTCTATGCTCTATTTTTAAATATTTATAGGATTGTTTTATAAAATCGTGTATATCATTGTTTTTTTTAGATTTTTCTTTTTTCAAAAGAATATTGCTTTTTAATTTTACATTATTTATCATGATGAAATCACCGCCTAGTTACTTATGATAACATAAAATATTTGAAAATTCAATTAAGAAATAAATTTTTTAATATTCTCTAAGCCACTTTTTTCTAATCGTGATATTTGAGCTTGACTTATGCCTATTTCATCAGCAAGTTCTAATTGTGTTTTACCAATTATATATCTTTCAAATAGAATATATCTTTCTTTTTCTTTTAATCTTCCTAATGCATCCTTTAAAGCAATTTTTGTATCTAATGAATAGTTATTATCACTTTTATCATCAATTTGATCTTCTAAATATATTGTATCACCACCATCATTATAAATTGGTTCAAACATACTTATTGTATCTTTCATTGCTTCCATTGCATTACTTATTTCAAATTCTGTTAAATCTAATTTTTCAGATAATTCTTTAATTGATGGTTCTCGTCCCAATATATTTATTAATTCTTCTTTTGCTTTTATTGTTTTATATGCTATATCTTTAATACTACGAGACACTCTAATACTTCCTGAATCTCTTAAATATCTTCTTACTTCACCTAAAATCATCGGTACTGCATATGTTGAAAATT
>CANRLQ010000044.1 GCA_947631525.1 uncultured Bacilli bacterium
ATTAGAGGATAAAGAATTATTGGGTTTATTAAAAGTTTGTCCTTATATTTTAGCAAGAGGAAAAAGTGTAGTGATAAAAAATATTTTAGATTTATTGGAAGAAAAAAATTTATTAAATTTAGTAAAAGACTGTCCTACTATTTTAGCAATGGGAAAAGTTAAAGAAATAAAAAATATTTTGGATTTATTAAAAGATAAAGAATTATTAAATCTATTAAAAACTTGTCCTTCTATTCTAGCTCAAGGAAAAGTTGAAGAAATAAAAAATATTTTAATTTTATTTGAAAAAAATAATGTTGATTTAGAGTTAATTACTTCATATGCATATTTATTACTTTCTTATTCTAAAGTAAAATCTATTTTAGAACATAGTATGGATAATTTAACAGAAGAAGAATTTTGGATGAATGTAAGAATTTATTTAAAAATAACAAATAATTATAACAAAATATATAATCAAGACCAGTTAATAGAATTATCTCAAATCTTAAAAATAGATATTAATAAGTTATTAGAAAATATTATGGGTAAAGGTATTAATTTAAAAGAAGTACTTGAACAAAAGGGTTATGTTTGGATAGGTGATTATATACCATGTACAAAAGAACAACTCGAAGAAAATCAAGCTGTAATCATTAAAATTACTGAAATAGTTACTAAAAGCTTTATCAAAAAAAATAATGGATTTAATATAGATTATGCAGATTTATATGATTATGTATTAGATATTTTAGTAAATAGATGTGGGCATCTATTCATTAATGCAACATCAAAAAAAAGTCTAGGAAAAGTATTATATACATATCTAATGAAATATTGTTATCAGATAACTTCTAATAGAGATTATGTGGATTATGAAAAAATAAGTAATTATAAAGAATATAGTATTCAAGATTCTTATCAAGATAATTTTATACAAAATTATTCATTTTTGACAGACGAAGAACAATATTTTTTAAAAACAATATCTCAATATATAGAATTAGGTAAAGATTATATTGAAGTATTAAAAAAAGAATGGGATTTAACGGAAGAAGAGATTAAAGAAAAAATGGAAACAATTAAAGAAAAAATAGCTAGTAATAATTATCTAGCTAATATTGGTAAGAGTAAGTACTTAAAGAAGTAAAAAAGGTTATAATTGAATAATTAGAATATTAATAATTTAAAATAATACTAATTTAAATATAGACTTCATAATTTTTATAAATTTTGTTTTATTATGCCTTATATTATTTAAACTTATAAAAGAATAAATAAAATATTTTTTAATATAATATAGTGTATTAGTTTTTAATACATTTGGAAAACTATAGTGTTATAGTTTTCCTTTTTTAAAGCTTTTCTTTTAAAAAAAAATATAGTATAATATTTAGACATAAATTGAAAGGTGATTTTTGTGAATGATTATATTAATTATGTACTTCATTATTTATATTTAGAACCAAATTTGAAAAGGTCAGATATTATGCAGGCTTTTAAAATAACATATTGCGTTTGTGAAAATGTTATTAATGAATTGGAGAGAAAAGGATATATTTATAAAATAAAATTTGATAAATTTTATATCTATTCTTTAACTCAAAAAGGTATTAATAAACATTTAGAAGAATTTGATGGTAATAAAGTTGATTATAATAGACTTATTAAATTTGCTGAAGATAAAAATTACAATTTGAATAATTTTAAAAAGTATTTAAAAAATCAAAAAAAATATATTGATATTTTAAAACACAAAATGACATATGAAGAATTTTGTATTTTAAAACAATATGAAGAAGTAGAAGAAGATATATCAATGAGTGTATATTTATTTTATGTAGATGTATTCGATGAATCAGAATTACAAGAATGTTTTGAGTTTAAAGCATATTGTGATATAAATAATTTAAAAATATATGATTCAAAAATTAACATTAAGACCAAATAGGTCTTTTTTAATTTATTTTTGAATATGATTATGATATAATAAAGACAAGGTGATAAGATGAGAGTAATAATAAGTGCTGGAGGTAGTGGGGGACATATATATCCTGCCTTAGGAATTATTAATAAAATAAAGGAACGTGAACCTAATAGTGAATTTTTATATATAGGTACTCATAATAGGATGGAGAAAGATATCATACCTAAATATGATATTCCTTTTGAAACTATTGAGATATATGGTTTTAATAGAAAAAAGATTATGAAAAATTTTAAAACATTTTCATGTTTTATTAAAAGTATTAAGAAGTGCAAAAAATTAATTAAAGAATTTGATCCTGATGTTGTAATCGGTGTTGGTGGTTATGTAACAGGACCAGTTATTTATTCAGCACATAAATTAGGATATAAAACATTTATTCATGAACAAAATAGTATACCTGGTAAAGCTAATACTTTTTTAAGCAATATGGCAGATAAAATAGCAGTATCTTTTAAATCAACTATTAAAAATTTTCCAGAGTATAAAACAGTATTTACTGGTAATCCTTGTAGTGAAGATGCTATAAAAGCACCTACAGCTGATAAAAAAGATTTTGGTTTAACAGAAAATAAAAAATTAGTTTTATTTGTAATGGGTTCACTTGGTTCATCTAAAATGAATGATACCTTAATAAAGACAATGTCATCTTTTCACAATAAAGATTATGAAATTTTATTTGTTACAGGGACAGCATGTTATGATGAAATAAAGAAAAATAAATTTCCAAAAAATGTAAAAGCAGTACCTTATATCGAAAATATGACTAGAATTATGAAAAAAACCGATTTAATTGTAACACGCGCAGGGGCTTCAACATTAAGTGAAATAATAGCTTTAAATATCCCTAGTATTTTAATACCTAGTCCTTATGTAACTGAAAATCATCAATATAAAAATGCTTTAGATTTAATAAATAAGGATGCAGCTTTGATGATTGAAGAAAAAGATTTAAAAGGTGATATTCTTGTTAGAACCATTGATAATATAATAAATGATGATTATAGATTAAAAGAAATGAAGAATAATTTAAAAACTTTAAGCACTCCTAATAGTGCAACTAAAATATATAATGAGTTAAGAGAACTCATAGATAGGAAGTAGAAATGAATAAAATTGATAAATTAAAAAAAATGAAATGTGGGAAAATAATAGAGAATATTGATTTAGTAAAATATACAACCTATAAATTACATACAATTGCTAAATATATGATTTTTCCAAATAACATAGAAGATTTAAAAAAAATATTAAATTTTGTAAATGAAAACTCTTTAAAATATAAAATAATAGGTGGAGGAGCTAATTTAATATTTAAAGATAAGTATTACGATGGTATTATAATTAAATTAGATAATTTTGATGAACTAGTAATTGATGATACCAAGATTAAAGTAGGCGCTGGATATAATTTAATAAAATTAGCTATGAAGACATGTAAACTTGGTCTTACAGGACTAGAATTTGCAACTGGTATTCCAGGAACTGTAGGAGGAGCTATTTATAATAATGCTGGTGCTTATAAAAGCGATATGGGATATATTGTTGAGTCGATAACTGTATTAGATGAAAATTTAGAAATAAAAACATTATATAATAAAGATTTAAAGTTTCATTACCGAACATCATTACTAAAAGAAACACAAAAATACATATGTTTAAATGCTACAATAATTTTAAAACATGGTAAATTAGAAAATATTTTAGAAATAATTGAAGATAGAAAAAGTAGAAGACTTATGACACAACCATTAGAATATCCTAGTGCTGGTAGTGTATTTAGAAATCCAGAAAATAATTTTGCAGGTAAATTAATAGAAGAAATAGGGTATAAAGGTAAACAAATTGGTGGAGCAATGGTAAGTTTAAAACATGCTAACTTTATTGTTAATATTGGTAATGCAACAGGTGAAGATATTATTACATTAATTAATGAGATAAAAACAAAAGTAAAAGAAAAATATAATATAGATTTATTTTTAGAACAAGAAATAGTAGATTAAGAGGGATTATATGAAGAAAAAAAATACGATTAAAAAAAGAAAAAAACAAGTTTCAAGAAAAAAAATTGTTACTAAAAAAGTAAAAAGGAAGAAAATTAAATTTGGTCGTATTTTTCTTGCTCTATTAATATTTATTTTTATTATTTATTTGTTATTTAAATACATTAACTTTCCTATAAAAAACATTTTTGTAAAAGGTAATAATATATTATCAGATCAAGAAGTAATAGATATTGCTAAAATAAATAATTATCCATCTTATTTTAAATATACAAGTGCTGAAATAGAAAAAAGTTTACTCAAAAATAATTATATAAAAAGTGCTAGAGTAAAAAAGAAAAATTTAAAAGAAATTTACATTGAAATAGAAGAAAATATCATTTTATTTTATAATAAAACTAGTAAAAAAACAGTTTTATTAAATGGAAAAGAAATAAATAAGAAATTAAAAGGGCCTATTTTAATAAATTATGTTCCAGACAAAGTTTATAAAAAGTTAATTAAAAGTATGAGTGATATAGATACTAGTATTATAAATAGAATATCAGAAATAAAATATAATCCTAGTAATGTGGATAATGAAAGATTTTTGCTTACTATGAATGATGGAAATTATGTATATATAACATTGAACAAAATAGAACGTATTAATAATTATGTTGAAATAAGTTTAGAAATAATAAATAAATATGGAAACAAAAAAGGAGTTTTACATTTAGATATTGGAAGATACTTTGAAATGTTTGAAGATTAAAAACACTAATTTCTAAATAAATATTGACTAAATGAATATAATGTGTTAGTATTTATTTAGACACGGAATGGTGTTTTTATTTTAGAAAAAAATAAAGAAGGTGTAATTTTGAAAAAAATTAAAAGATTTCTAAAAAATGTTTTAAATGAAATGCATAAAGTTAGATGGTCAACAAAAAAAGAAATGGCAACATATTCCATTGCAACTATATCATGTGTAATTATTTTTATGTTATTTTTTACAGGATTAGATTTTTTAATTTCTTTTATTAAAGAGGTGGTTCATTAATGGAAAAAGAATGGTATGTTGTAAATACTTATTCAGGACATGAAAATAAAGTAAAAGAAAAATTAGAAATGCGTGCTAGTTCAATGGGCATGGAGGATTATATATATAGAGTAGTTGTACCAGAAGAAAAAGTAGTGGATGAAAAAGGAAAAGAGAAAATTAAAAAAATGTTTCCGGGGTACATATTAGTTGAAATGATAATGAATGATGAAGCCTGGTTTGTTGTTCGTAATACTCCAGGAGTTACAGGATTTATTGGTTCATCTGGTAAAGGAGCAAAACCATTTCCATTAACTCCACAAGAAGTTGATAAAATATTAGGTAGTATGGGAATGAGTAGACTTGAAATAGGTAATACTCTTAATATTGATGATGAAGTTAAAGTTGTTAGTGGACCATTTGCTAATATGTATGGTAAAGTAAAAACACTAAATATGGAAAAACAAACTTTAGAGGTAACATTAGATTTATTTGGTCAAGAAACTATTGTTGAATTAGGTTTAACAGAAATAGAAAAAAAATAAAATAATAAAATTAAATATTTACAAATAAAATAAAGTATGATAGTATTATTAGTGGCTATATATTTTATATAGATATAAGTGGGAGATATGTAAGCGGATCATTTGAACCACTCGCGAAAAAATAATTATAGGAGGTGTTTTTCGTGGCAAAAGACATTATGAAAGTAATTAAAATTCAAATAGAAGCAGGTAAAGCAACACCTGCACCACCAGTTGGAACAATTTTAGGTCCAGTTGGGGTAAATTTACAAGAATTTTGTACAAAATATAATGATGCAACAAGAGATAAAATGGGAGATGTATTACCAGTTGAAATAACAGTTTATGATGATAGATCATTTGATTTTGTAATAAAAACTCCACCAACATCATTTTTAATTAAGAAAGTATTAGGAATTAAAAAAGGTTCTACTAAAGGAATAAATGAAGTTGTTGGGAAATTATCACAAAGTCAGTTAAAACAAATAGCTGAGACAAAATTGCCAGATTTAAACGCATATACAGTAGAAGATGCAATGAAAATTGTTGCAGGAACTGCTAAAAATATGGGTGTTGAAATCGAAGATTAATTCATGTAGGTTGATTACCTATGTGGGAGGAAAAAATCCGCTAATTACCACATAAGGAGGAATAGTATGAAAAAAGGTAAAAAATATTTAGAAGCTTCTAAAAAAATAGAAAAGAATAAATTATATACCAAAGAAGAAGCAATAAAACTAGTTAAAGAAACATCAATTTCAAATTTTGATGCATCTGTTGAGTTAGCAATGAGATTAAATCTTGATACAAAAAAAGCTGATCAACAATTAAGAGGAGCATTAGTACTTCCAAATGGAACTGGAAAAACAAAAAGAGTTTTGGTTCTAGCTAAAGGAGATGCAGCTAAAGCTGCACAAGAAGCTGGAGCAGATTATGTTGGAGACCAAGATTACTTAGAAAAAATTGAAAAAGAAAATTGGTTTGAATTTGATACAATGATTGCAACTCCAGATATGATGCCAAGTTTAGGAAAAATTGGTAAAATATTAGGACCAAAAGGATTAATGCCAAATCCAAAAACAGGAACAGTTACAATGGATACTAAAAAAGCTGTAGAGGATGTTAAAAAAGGACGTGTTGAATATCGTACAGATAGTTATGGTAATGTTCATGTTATTATTGGTAAAGTATCATTTGATGATAATAAATTAATTGAAAATTTAAATGCTTTTGTATCATTAATAACTAAAACAAAACCATCAGTAGTAAAAGGGAAATATATTTTAAATATTTCAGTTTCTTCTACAATGGGTCCTGGTGTTAAAATAGATACATTAGACTTTGACAATTAATAAAAATTGTGATACAATTGATTTGTTCGTTTGAAAATTAAATATTTGTACCGTAGACAGTAGGGGAGAAATCTTAATAATCCTACCGAGGATCTTTTTAATAAAGACTTTGGCCTTACTGTTTGTAAGGCTTTTTATATGGTACCTAAAGAAGGAGGTGCACAAGTGGCAAATCAAAAAATTATTGATAAAAAAGCAGATATTGTTAATGAAATAGAATCAAGAATTAAAGATTCTTCAACAACTGTATGGTTTGAATATAGAGGACTTACAGTTACTGAGACAAATGAACTTAGAAGAAAATTAAGAGAATCTGGTTCTGATTTTAAAGTATATAAAAATACTTTAGCAAAAAGAGCTTTAGAAAAATTAAATATCGATTTAGGTGAAGAATTACAAGGACCTAAAGCTATCGCTTTTGGTACAGATGAAGTAGCACCTATCAAGACTTTGAGTGATTTTGCAAAAGAACATAAAGCTTTAGAAATTAAAGTAGGAATTGTAAATGGTAAAATAGCTGATACAGATATGTTAAAGAATTTAGCATCTATACCATCAAGAGAAGGATTACTTACAATGTTTGCAAGTGGACTTCTTGCAATACCAAAAGATTTCGCAATTTGCTTAGATTTACATAGTAAAAATTTAGAAGGTTAATAGAAAGAAGGAGGAATGTAAAATGGCAAAAT
>CANRLQ010000045.1 GCA_947631525.1 uncultured Bacilli bacterium
AACCTTACTTGTTTTTTATTATACTACATATTTTTCTAAATGAAAAGAGTATTGATCTTTGTCAACACTCTGAAAAATATCAATAATATTGATATTTTATTTTTTTTAAATTTATGTTAAAATTATTCTAGGTGATATAATGGAACAAAAAACTAGAAGTGAACTTAGAAAAGATATAATGACAATTATATATCAAATAAATATGTATAAAAAAAATAAAATTGATTTTAATTTAGATGACATAATAAAAGAAGTTGTAGATATTGATAATGAATTTGTAAAAGAAACTGTATATGGTATTATGACATATGAAAATGAAATAATAAAACTTGCCAATAAATATTTAGATGGATGGAATATTGACCGTTTAGGTAATACAGATAAAGCTATATTAGAAATTGGTATATATGAACTTATATATACTGATACTCCAGATATTGTATGCATAAATGAAGCAGTTGAACTTGCTAAATTATATAGTGATGATAGTGTTAGAAAAATGATAAATGGTGTTTTAGATAAGATATTTCATGATAAAGAGTAATTATGAATGAAAAATATTTAACTGTAACATCATTAACAAGATATTTAAAATATAAATTTGAAAATGATGAAAATTTAAGAAAAGTATTTTTAAAAGGAGAAATATCTAACTTTAAAGCTCATACGACAGGACATCTTTATTTTTCAATAAAAGATGAAACAAGTAAAATAAATGCTATAATGTTTAAAAGTAATGCCTCTAAGTTAAATTTTATGCCAGTAGAAGGTATGAAAGTATTAGTAACAGGTAGTGTAAGAGTATATGAAGCAACTGGTAATTATCAAATATATGTTGATGAATTAATCGAAGATGGTATAGGTAATTTATATGTAGCTTTTGAAGAATTAAAGAAAAAATTAACAAAAGAAGGATTATTTGATTCAAAATACAAAAAAGCTTTACCTAAAATACCAAATAAAGTGGGAATTGTAACAGCTAAAACAGGAGCAGCTATAAAAGATATATTATCAACCATAAAAAGAAGATATCCTTTATGTGAAACATATCTTTTTCCTTGTTTAGTACAAGGAGAAAATGCTCCTAGTGATATTGTAAATAAAATAAAACAAGCTGATAAATATAATTTAGATGTTTTAATAGTAGGACGTGGTGGAGGATCTTTTGAAGATTTAAATTGTTTTAACGATGAAGAAGTAGCAAGAACAATTTTTGCTTGTAATACGCCTGTCATAAGTGCTGTTGGTCATGAAATCGATTTTACAATAGCCGATTATGTAGCTGACTTTAGAGCTCCAACACCAACTGGAGCAGCAGAAATAGCCGTTCCTAATATTATTGATTTAAAAAATATATTAAAACAATATAATATAAGATTAAATGAAGCAATGATGAATAAAACAAATTATTTAAAATTATATTTAGATAGTGTTAAAAACAAACAATTGATTTGTTAAATGAAAAACTAAATAGAATTATTAATAATAAAATAGAAAGTCAAAAAATAAAATTATTTCAATTAAAAAATAGTCATATACTAAATAATCCTCAAAATTTATATAAAAATAAGTATATAGAATTAAACAATTTAATTGAAAAATTAGAATTAGTAAATCCATTAAATACATTAAAAAGAGGTTATACATTAACTTATATAGATGATAAAGTTAGATCATCTATAAAAAATATAAAGAAAAATGATATAATTAAAACTAAATTCAATGATGGTTATATTATAAGTAAAGTACAAGAAGTAGGTGAATAAAATGAAATTTGAAGAAAAAATAAAAGAACTAGAAAAAACAATAAATGAATTAGAAAATGGTGAAATAGATTTAGAAGAATCTATTAATAAATATACATCTGCCATGAAATTAGTAAAAGAATGTGACGAACAATTAAATAATATTGAAAAACAAGTTTCAAAAATTATTTTAGAAAATGATCAAGAAGAAGATTTTGAAATAGAAGAGTAAAAGAGACAAAAATATTTGTCTCTTTAGTTTTCTGCTTCTTCTAACATATTAGTTATAAATATACCATAACCTTTAGTTGGATTATCAACAACAACATGTGTTACAGCGCCAATAATATAATCATCTTGAACAATTGGTGAACCACTCATACCTTGGATAACACCACCTGTTTTTTTAAGTAATTTATTATCTGTTATTTCAAAAAGAATATTTTTAAATCCATTTTTTGTAGATTTATCAATTTTTAGAATATTGATTTCATATTCATTAATATCATCATCATTAAGTACAGTTAATATTTTAGCTTTACCTGTTTTTATATCACTTGTTTTAGCTACTTTGTAAGTTTTTTTATTTGGAATTTGACTAGTATAGTTTCCAAATATTCCTTTTTTAGTATTTTCAAAAATATTTCCTTTTGTATCTTTAATATTTAAAGTAGCATTTTTAGAACCAGGTGTTCCATTTTCACTTCGTTCAATATTTGTAACTTTAGAATCAAAAATTTTACCATTTTTAACTTCTAGAATAATACCGGTATTTTTTTCAGCAATTTCATGACCTAAAGCACCAAATAGTTTAGTATTTGGGTCAATAAAACTAAGCGTACCAATTCCTGTAATACTATCTTTAACATATAGTCCAGTTTTTAAAATATCATTGTCATCTTTAATTACTTGAAGATTTGTTTCTTGAGTTTTATTATCTCTTTTATAAGTTATTTCAATATTATCCTTGTTTTTAGATATTTTATTGACCATATCATTTATATTTTCAATAGGTTCATTATTTATTTTAGTTATAATATCACCAATTTTAATGCCTGCTTCATTCGCAATATTTTTTCCATTTACATTATATGTACCAACAACAATAATTCCTTTTGTATTAATTGATATACCAATATTTTCACCACCAGCTATAATATAATCTGAATAAGCTAAAACGTTAAATGGTATAATAAATAATGATAGAAGAAGAATAGATGTTTTTTTAAATTTTTTAAAAAACATTTTATCGTCTCCTTTTTATGCAGACTACATTATTATTATAAATCTAAAAAAATTTTTTATTAAGTAAAAAAAAGGAAATTTAGTTAATTAAATTTCCAATTAAACCATAAGAAAATATCATCATAATAATTCCTGCTAAAACAACACCTAATAAAGAAGCTAATAAAGCTTTTTTCTTATTCATATTAATCATAGATGCAATAAGTGTTCCAGTCCAAGCTCCAGTTCCTGGTAATGGAATTCCAACAAATAATAGTAATCCTAAAAATTCTTTTTTTTCAATTTGTTCTTTTTTTGAATAAGCTTTATTTTCTATTTTAGTAACAAATTTATTTAAAAATTTTGTTTTTTTAAGTTTATCAAAAAGAGGAGTTATAAAATAAAGAATAAATGGAATAGGTAAAATATTTCCAATAAAACAAATAATAAAACTTGTTATAGGATTTAATTTTAGTAATGTAGCGGCAATTAAACCACCACGCAACTCTAAAATAGGCATACATGAAATTAAAAAAATAACTAAATTTTTATCTAATCCATTAAAAGCATTTATAATAGAAACAACTAAATTTTCAACCATATCAATTCTCCTAACAAAATCATTTTACATTATAAATATATAATAGTCAATTTATTTTATAAAATAGTAAAAAATATGTTAAAATGTTAATAGTAAGGAGAATTATATGATTTACATAGATACATTTAAAGATTATTATAAAAAATCATTATTAAAATTAAACGAAAAAATACAAAATTTTAATAATAAAATAAAGGAAGAAGAAAATGATTTAATTAAAGAAAATATAGATTTATTTGCTAATCTAAATAGTGATGGTAAATTAATAAGAGGAACACTTGTTAATTTAGGTTATAAATTGTTAAAAGAAGATTTAGATTATAGTTATGTTTTAGCACTTGCTTTTGAAGTATTTCAAACATCAATACTTGTACATGATGATATAATAGATAATGATATATTAAGAAGAGGTAAAGAAACAATACATGCTTTTAATCAAAAAAAATATTATGATTTAACTAATAATAAAAATGATGCAAAAAAAATATCAGAATCAATTGCTATATGTATGGGAGATTTAGGACTATATTACGCTAATCAAATTATTGCTACAAATTATAAAAATGATCCAAATTTAGGTAATATTTTAATATATTTTAACGATATTGTTTTAAAAACAATAAAAGGCGAATTAATAGATGTTATATTACCATTTATTGAAAAAAATAATTTAGAAAATATTAATTTAGAAGAAAATATAATGCTTATTTATAAACTAAAAACAGCTTATTATACAATTATTGGACCTCTTTGTTTAGGAATGATTTTAGCAAATTCTAAAAAAGAATATATAGAAGACATGACAAAGTTTGGTTATAATTTAGGAATTGCTTTTCAAATACAAGATGATATACTTGGAATATATGGTGATGATTTAGTAATTGGTAAAAATGTTGGCTCAGACATTGAAGAATTTAAACAAACAATCCTTTATTCATATGTTAAAGAAAATAAAGAATATTTTGATGAATTAAATAAAATATATGGTAAAAAAGCAGATAAAGAAAATATATCAAAAATAAGAAAAATATTTGATAAAAGTGGAGCTAAAGAATACGCTTTAGATAAAATAAATTTTTTATATAATGAAGCTTTAGATATATTAGATAATATTAAGTGGATAGATGAAGAAAATAAAGCTATTTTAAAAGGACTTGTTCTATATTTAAAGAGCAGAAAAAAATAATTACTTGTTAAATAAGAATATTTATAATATAATATTATTATAGATTGGAGTACAATATGGATTATACAAAATTAAAAATTCCCAATCATATTGCTATTATACTAGATGGTAATGGAAGATGGGCTAAAAATTTAGGACTTAAAAGAAGTGAAGGACACAAAGCAGGTTATGAAAATTTAAAAAAATTGTGTGTTCATATTTTAAAAACAGGTGTAAAATATTTAAGTGTTTATGCTTTTTCAACTGAAAATTTTAAAAGAAGTGAAGAAGAAGTAGGATATTTAATGAATTTAATTGCTAAAAAATTTAAAAGTGATGCTAAATATTTTATGGAAAATAATATTAAAGTAGTTTTTTCAGGAATAAGAGATAATTTAAGAAAAGATGTTTTAGAATCAATGGATTACATAACAAATTTAACTAAAAATAATAAAAAAGGTACTTTTAATGTTTGTCTTAATTATGGTGGACATTTAGAAATAACAGATATGACTAAAAAAATAGCTAAACTTGTTAAAGAAAATAAATTAGATATTGATAATATTAATGAAGATATTGTTAATAAAAATTTATATCAAGATTTACCACCAATTGATTTATTAATTAGAACTAGTGGAGAACAAAGAGTTAGTAATTTTATGTTATGGCAATTGTCATACGCAGAATTTTATTTTCCAACTGTTCATTTTCCAGATTTTAATGAAGAAGAATTTGATAAATCTTTAATAGAATACACTAAAAGAGATAGAAGATTTGGAGGAATAAATTATGACAAAGAGATTGATTAGTGCAGCTATAGCTTTAGCTATATTTATACCATTACTTATAATTGGAGGGACTTGGTTTAATATAGGTATATATATTTTATCTATAGTGGCTCTTAAAGAATTTTTAGATATAAAAAAGACAAAAAAAGAATTACCTAATTTTATTACATTTATATCTTACATGGTTTTGACTCTATTTGTTTTAACAAATATATCAAATACAGAATTAATATTTAGTTTAGATTATAGAATTATAGCAGGAGTATTTTTAGTATTTACAATACCAACTATTCTTTACCATGATAGAAGTCTTTATAGTATTGTTGATGCCTTTTATTTAATAGGTAGTGTTTTCTTTTTAGGTATAAGTTTTTCATTATTTATCTTAATTAGAACAATTAGTTTAAATTTAGTTGTATACTTACTTTTAATAACTATTATGACAGATACATATGCTTATTTAGTAGGAAGACTTATTGGTAAGCATAAATTACTTGAAATTATTTCGCCTAAAAAAACATGGGAAGGTACAATTGCTGGTACTTTAGCAGGAGTTTTTATAGGTACATGTTTTTATATAACTATTATTGATGTTAATATACCACTATATGTAATAGTACTTATTTCTTTATTCTTATCTTTAATAGGACAATTTGGAGATTTATTTTTCTCTGCTATTAAAAGATATTATGGAAAAAAAGATTTTTCAAATATTATGCCAGGACATGGTGGAATATTAGATCGTTTAGATAGCATTATCTTTGTAGTTTTAGGTTTTATGTTTTTTATATCAATAATATAGGGAGGTTATTATGACATTATTATTATTTATACTTGTATTAGGAATAACCGTATTTATTCATGAGTTAGGACATTTTATATTTGCTAAAAAAGCAGGAATATATGTATATGAATTTTCAATTGGTATGGGTCCTAAAATATTTAAATATAAAAGAAAAAATGATGAAACAGACTACTCAATTAGATTATTTCCAATTGGTGGGTTTGTTAGTATGGCAGGAGAAGATGTTGAAGTAGATAAAAATATTCCTGAAGATAAACAAATGTATTCCAAAACATGGATGCAGAGATTTTTGACAATAATTGCAGGTGTAATGTTCAATTTTTTATTAGCAATTATCATTTTGTTTTTTATTGGATTATTCAATGGCTCACCCCAAAATAAAAATTTCATAAGTGATATTGATAATTCTTATCCAATTGCTAAAACAAATATTAAGAAAAATGATTTAATTTTAAAAGTAAATGATAAAAAAGTAAATTCACAAGATATGTTGTTATTACAACTTACAGTTAATAATGGGAAAACTTTAACATTTCAAGTAAAACATGAAAATGGAAATATAGAAAATATAAAAGTAAAACCAATTAAACAAAAAGTAGATGGTGAAGATGTTTATAAATATGGTTTTAGTATTGAAAATAAAGTAGAAAATGGTGTAATTCCTGCTATAAAATATGCATTTAGTAAAACAATCAATTTAATTAATCAAATGGGTCATATTATTGTTTATCTTTTTACAGGTAAATTAAGTCTAGACAATTTATCTGGTCCAATTGGAATATATAATATCGTTGGAGAAAGTGCAAAAGCAGGAATAATAAATATTATTTATTTAATAGCTTATCTTTGTATAAATGTAGGATTTATTAATTTAATTCCAATACCAGCCTTTGATGGAGGAAGATTATTATTCTTAATCATTGAAAAAATAAAAGGTAGTAAGGTAAATCCAAAAGTAGAAAATACTATTCATTCAATTGGATTTATTTTCCTAATGATATTAATGATTGTTATAACTTATAATGACATATTAAGATTTTTTAAATAAAATAAAAACTAGTTGAAAAAAGCTAGTTTTTTTAGTATAATAAAAGATAGATTAATAATAAAAGAAAGTAGGTAGAGTAAATGTTAACAAAAAGTAAAAAGAGTGGGGGGGGGTATTTAGAAATACCCAAAAGAAAGGATTTACATTAATAGAG
>CANRLQ010000046.1 GCA_947631525.1 uncultured Bacilli bacterium
GTTCGTAAAGGAAAAGCAAGTAAGGATCCTGAAAAGTGGAAGGAACATGTAAAAACGATGGAAGAAGCAAATATTCCAAGTTGGTTTATTGATTCTTGTAAAAAGATTAAGTATATGTTCCCAAAAGCTCATGCTGCCGCATATGTTATAAGTGCTTTTCGTATAGCTTGGTATAAAGTTCATATGCCTGTTTACTTTTATGCTTCATGGTTAACATCAAAAGCAACTGATGTTGATGTTGATTCAATGATAAAAGGTTATACATCAATAAAAAATAAAATTATTGAGATACAAAATAAAGGATATGAAGCAACAAATAAAGAGTTAGGACAATTTGAAAGTTTAAAAGTTTCATTAGAGGCAACAGCTCGTAATATTAAATTTTTAAATATTGATTTGTATAAAAGTGCTGCTGTTATATGGAATGTAAAAAATGAAACTGAAATTTATCCACCATTTAACGCTATTGATGGCTTAGGTGATACGGTTGCTAAAAACATTGTTGAAGAAAGAGAAAAAAGAGAATTTTTAAGCGTTGAAGATTTGCAAAAACGTTGTAAAATATCAGGAACATTAATTGAAAAAATGCGTTTTATGGGATACTTGATGGATTAGCAGAATCCAGTCAATTATCATTATTCTAAAAAAGGACTTTTTATCAGTTCTTTTTTAAATCAAATTTATTATTTATAAAAATATTGTCGAAAAATAGTTGTCAAAACCATAACATATGATATAATTATAAAAGTGATAGGAGAGTAAAAATGGAAAAGAAGTTTAGAATTATAAGTATAGTATTTATCATAGGATGTTTTCTATTTTATGGTGGTAGATTTGTTTATTTTCACAACAAATATTCTAAAAAGTCAACAAGTAGTAATAATAGTCAAACACTAGGAATTACGATTCAAAAAAATAATGGTACAGTTAGTAATGGTGATGGCTTATATAATGAAAATGGTAATTTAGTATTTAAAGGAACTAATGTCAATAATTATGTAGAATATTCAAATATTATTTGGCGTGTTTTAAAAATAAAAGAAGATAAATCAGTTGTTTTAGTAACAGATGATGTAGTTAGTAATTTAGCTTTTTCTAATACAAATTCTGATTTTACAACATCAAATATAAATGAATGGTTAAATAGTAATGGTGAAAATACAGGTATATTTGAAAATATTTTAAATCAAAAAGAAAAATATTTAAATAAAACACCAATATGTTTAGATAATGTTGTTGATGAAAATAATATTACATGTAAAAATAAAAATGAAGAAAATTATGTAACAATGCTTGGATTAGAAGATTATTTAAATAGCAAAAATGATACTTCATATATAGATAATTTTAATGATATGTGGTTATATAATAAAAATGGTAATAATGTATGGTCTGTTTTAAATAGTGAATTAAAAACATCAAGTGTAAATGAAATACATGGTATAAAAGTTGTTATTTCATTAAAAAATAGTGTAAAAGTAAAAAGTGGTAAAGGTACTAAGGAAAATCCTTATATAATAGATAATAATAATGAATTATCATTTAATAAATATGTTAAATTAGGTAATGATTTATATACCGTATTACAAACAAATAAAAATTATACAAAATTAGTTTTAGATAGTTTAGTCGATAATAGATTAAGTTTTAATACATATAATACTAAATTTGATTTACAAAATAATACATTAGCTTACTATCTAAATAATGATTATTATAACAGTTTAACTTATAAAAATAGTTTAGTTAGTTGTGATTTTTATACAGGAAATTATTCATCTAATGATTATAAAGATATTTATAAAACAAAAATAACTTCAAAAGTTGGACTTTTAAGTATAGCTGATATAAATTTAAATAATGTATTGAATGATTATTATTTACTTAATTCATTTGATAATAATTATATATATTCTTATTATTATGGCTTATATGCAACTTCATTTAGTAATAAGAAAGCATTTAGACCTGTTGTATGTATAAAAAATGATAGTAAGTTAAAGGGAAAAGGTACAAAAACAAGTCCATTTGAATTAGAGGTGTAAATATGGATAATGTAGTGAAAAAAAGAAGACTTAAAAGATTTAAAAAGAAATCAACGTATTTCATATTATTTATAGATATTTGTGTTTTGATTTGCTTTTTTCTAGCTTATGGACCTATTGGTTATTTTAGAAATTTATTTGTAAATACTGCTTTAAAGACAATGAACCATAAATATTATGCTTATGTTTTGTATAGTGAAAAAACAGTTAAAAAAATAAAAGATAGCAATTATTTTGTAAAAATTGATGAATCAACAAATACTGAGGATGTGGTTATTGATACAACAGAAAAAGAAGATTACCAAAGTGAATATGATAAACAAATTTTAACCCGTGATAAAGGTAATAACGATTACAAATTGATTAATATAAAGGTTGGAAGTGCTGATGGATATTTAGTTGCTATATATGATCCTTCTAGAGTACATTTGATTGCTAAAGAGCAACTTGGTACAAAATATGGTGAAAGAGTAATTACAATGTGCCAAAGATATAATGGTTTAGTTTGTATCAATGGTGGAGGATTTGTTGATAAAGGCTATGGTAGTGGTATACCTAGCGGATATGTTGTAAAAGATGGTAAAATAATATGGTCTAATGGTGTAAATAAAAAAGCTGAATTAATAAGTTTCACATATGATAATAAATTATTACTTACAACAGATTCGGCAGAAAATGCTATAAAAAATAAAAATGTAAGAGATGCTTTACAATTTGGTCCATTTTTAATAGTAAATGGAAAACCACTTGAAATAGTTGGAGATCCATGGGGAAAGGCTCCAAGAGTTGCAATTGCTCAAAGAAAAGATGGAGTTGTCTTATTCTTAGTAGTAGATGGTGAAAACTATTTATTTGGAGCATCATTAAAAGATATGGTTGAAACACTTCAAAAATATGGAGCATATAATGCAGCTAACTTGGATGGTGGAACAAGTGCTACTTTAATTGTTAAAAACAAACTTACCAATAAACCTGCAGGTGGGGCTGCTTCAACTGGTGGAAGATATGTAATAACAGGTTGGGGATTACTTCCAAAATAAAAATCATTATAATTGTAATGATTTTTTAATTTATTCAAAATATTTAAATTTTTATGGTATAATTTAAAAAGATAGATTTAGGAGTTGACATATGAAAGAAGCATATCAAAAAACAATAAATGAAATATTAAAAGAATATAATACATCTAAAAAAGGATTAAACCATATACAAGTGAAAAAACTTTTAAAAACAAATGGTAAAAATGTTTTAGAAGAAAAAAATAAAACAACTAAATTAGAATTATTTTTTAAACAATTTAAAAATGTAATGGTTATATTATTATTAATTGTTGGAATATTATCATTAATATATTCTATTATTAACAAAAGCGATTATTTAGAGCCAATTGTTATTTTAGGAACATCAATAATAAATTGTTTTATGGGATTTATTCAAGAATCAAAAGCAGAAGATGCTATTGTAAAATTAAAAAAATATACTGCTAATTATGTAACAGTTAAAAGAAAAAATAAATATAAAAGCATTGATAGTAAAAACTTAGTAGTAGGAGATTATATAATTTTAGAAAGTGGAGATAAAATACCTGCTGATGCAAGAATAATTAATTGTTATCTTGCAAAAGTTGATGAATCTATTTTAACTGGTGAGAGTGTCACAGTTGATAAAAGTGAAGATGTTATAAATGATAAAGTTTCAATTTCAGAAAGAAAAAATATGGTATATTCTGGGACAGTACTTGTATCAGGTAAAATAGAAGCAATTGTAGTTGCTACAGGAATGGATACCGAACTTGGTAAAATAGCTTCTTCAATAAATGATGAGGAAGAAGTTTTAACACCATTACAAATTAAAATAAAAAGAGTAAGCAAATTTATTACTATTATTGCTAGTGTTTTGGTATCATTGGTATTAATATATGGCATAATTAATAATTATAGTGTTTTAACAATTGTAATGTTATGTATATCTATGATAGTTGCAAGTGTACCAGAATGTCTACCTATTGCTATTACAGCAACATTAACAATTGGGGTTAGTCAAATGGCAAAGAAAAAATCTATTGTTAGAAATTTATCAGCAATAGAAACATTGGGTTCTACTAATGTTATATGTTCTGACAAAACAGGAACTTTAACAGAAAATAAAATAGAAGTTATAAAAATATATGCTCCTAATAAACAAATAGATGAGAAAGAATTAAAGGAAAATCAAAAATTAATAGAAATAATGGGTTTATGTAATACAGCAACTCTTACTAATAAATTATATATAGGAGATTCTGTAGATGTAGCATTAAAAAATTGTTTATTAAAAAACAATATAAAAGAATTTAATTATAAAAAATTGTTTGAAATACCTTTTGATTCTGACAGAAAAATGATGAGTGTAGCTTATGTGGCTAATAATCAAAATATCTTATATACAAAAGGTAGTCTTGAAGTAATATTAGAAAAAAGTACAAAAGTTTTAATAGATAATAAACTATGTGATTTAACTAAAAATTTAAAAAAAGAATATTTGAAAATAGAAAAAGAAATGTCTAATGAAGCTTTAAAAGTTTTAGCATTTGCTTACAAAGAAATAAAAACCGATAAGGAATCATTAGATCAAGAATGTGATTTAATATTAGTAGGTTTAATTGGAATGAAAGATCCAGTAAGAGCTAATATAAAAAATTCTATTCAAACTTGTTTAAGTGCTAATATCAAACCAATTATGTTGACAGGAGATAGTTTACAAACAGCGTTTTCCATTGCTAAAGAAGTAGGTATTTGTAAAGAAGAAAGTGAATGTATAAATGCTAATTATTTAGATGGCATTAGTGAAAAAGAATTAGTTAAGTATGTTAATAAGTATTCAGTATTTGCTCGTGTTAGTCCACAACATAAATTACAAATAGTTAAAGCAATTCAAAAACAAGGTAAAGTTGTTGCTATGACAGGGGATGGAGTAAATGATGCTCCTGCTATAAAATTAGCAAATGTTGGAATAGGTATGGGTAAAAGTGGAACAGATGTTACAAAAGATGTTTCGGATATAATTCTTTTAGATGATAGTTTTAATACTATAACTGTAGCAATAAAAGAAGGAAGAAGAATTTACGATAATGTAATAACTAATATTTTATATAATTTATCTAGTAATTTTACAGAGATAATTATTATTCTATTTGGAATGTTAACTGGTAATCCAATAATATCTGCTTTACATGTCTTGTATATTGATTTAGTAGCAGATACTTTACCTTCTATAACTCTTGCTTTTGAAGGCGCATCAGAAAATGTTATGTCGAGAAAACCTAATGGATTAGATAAACCTATTTTTACAAATTTCTTTACGGCTTTCTTACTTACTTCTGTAATATTAGAAACAGCTATATGTTTATACATTTATTATCATTTTTTACCATTAGGTCAACCAATTGCTCAAACATTATCATTATTGTGTATAATTATAAATGAATTTATATTCGCATATAATTGTCGTTCTTTAAAAGAGCAAATTCATAAAAGAGGACTATTTAGTAATAAACATTTAAATGCAGGAATTTTATTTTTAATGTTAATTCAAATATTAGTATTTTTTACACCAATTGGTAATTTATTCAATTTAAAAATTATTACATTAACTCAATTTATATATGTCTTAATAGTAAATATTGTTTCATTTATTATTATTGAATTATTAAAACCATTGATATTAAAATTATTTAAAGATGAATAATTATTATTTAAAAAATACTATAATATAATAATAAAATAAATAGTGATAGTCTAAAATAACAAATACATAAATATTTGTTATTTTTATTAATCCTTAATTTACTAAATAGATTATACATGGTATAATTATATTACGGTGATAGTATGAAGAAGTTGATTTTGGTAGATGGTAATAATCTAATTTTTAGAAGTTATTATGCTACTGCATATAATGGTAATTTGATGAAAAATAGTAAAGGTTTTCCAACTAATGCTTTATTTGGATTTGTTAATATGATAAATAAAATAATAGAAGAAGAAAAACCAGAGTATATGATTGTTGCTTTTGATAAAGGAAAAACATTTAGGCATGAAAAATATAAAGATTATAAAGCAGGTAGAATATCAACTCCAGAAGAGCTAATTATACAAATGCCTAAAGCAAAGGAACTATTAAAATTACTTGGAATTGTTTCCCTTGAAATAGATAATTATGAAGCAGATGATATAATTGGTAAATTTGCTAAAGAATGTGATTTAAATAATGACTTTATTGGAACAATAATAAGTAGTGATAAAGATTTACTCCAGTTAATTAGTGATGATATTGACATGAAATTACTAAAACAAAAGGACTATATTAGATACAATAAAAAAACATTTAAAGAAGAATATGGAATAGATCCTATTAATGTAATTGACCTAAAAGCATTAATGGGTGATTCTTCAGATAATATTCCAGGTGTTAAAGGTATTGGAGAAAAAACAGCTTTAAAATTATTAAATGAATATAAATCATTAGATGGTATATATGAAAATATAGAAAATATAAAAGGTGCTAATCATGATAAATTAATAAATGATAAAGAAAATGCTTATATGAGTTATGATTTGGCAACTATTTATAGAGATGTCCCAATATCCTTAACGATTAATGATTTAAAAATAAAAGAAAAGAATCTTGAAGAATTAAATAAACTTTATGAAGAATTAGAGTTTTATTCATTTATCAAAAAAGAAAATATTAAAAAAGAAAAAACAAAAGAGAAAATAAATATATTAAATAATATAAATGATTTAAATATAACAGAAGACAGTGCTTTTTACGTTGAATTGGATAAAACAAATTATCATAATGCTAAAATAATAGGTATGGCTATTTATAATAATAAACAAAGTATTTATGTTAAAAGTGATCTTGTTGTTGATGTTATAAAAAAGATAAAAGAAAAATTAAAGTATACTTATGATTTAAAAAAGATATATGTCAATTTAAAATACTTAAATATTTTGTTAGAACATGTTCAATTTGATACAATGATTGCAGCTTCTTTACTAGATTATAATATTAAGGATGATATTGCTTACTTGGCTAACACATTTAATTATGATATACAATTTTATGAAAATATTTATTTAAAGAATAAAGAACCAAATGAAGAAGAAATAATAAATACAATTTTTTTGAAGGCAAAATTTATTTATGATACATATAATATATTTAAAGAAAAATTAAAAGAAGAGGAATTAGAAAAACTTTTTTATGATATTGAAATGCCACTTGTAACAGTACTTGGAGATATGGAATATGATGGAGTACATATTGATAAACAAGAACTATTAAAAATGGGTGAGGAAATAAAAATAAAAATAGAACTTATAGAAAAAGATATTTATAATGATGCAGGTGAATATTTTAATATATCTTCACCAAAACAATTAGGCGAAATATTATTTGTTAAATTAAAATTACCACATGGGAAGAAAAATAAAAGTG
>CANRLQ010000047.1 GCA_947631525.1 uncultured Bacilli bacterium
ATTTATACATAAGAAAATCCTTAGAAAAAATCTAGGGGTTTGTCTACACTCTGAAGAACAACTATTTGTTGTTCTTTTTAGTTATTTCCTTGTTCAGCATCTTTAATAACAGGTATAGTTTTATCTATATCTTCTTTTGATAAATTAGGTTGTGTTCCTTTAATATAGTACATTATAGTAGCATTTTTAGTATTTTTATTTGCTAGTTCTCCAGTAATTGGATTTACAAGGACTCCGATAACATTGTTAGGTGTTTTATACCAGTTGTCCTCTTTATCTTTTGTATAATTTTCAATTGCTTCCACCCATATATTTTTTAAAATAGTACCATCACTAGATTCTGTTTTTCTATTATCATCATAACCTATCCAACCACCAATTAAAATATCTTTATTATATCCAAATATTAAATGGTCAGTATCAGTAGTTCCTGTTTTAATTGCATATTTTTTAGTTATTTTAGGAGCTATACTAATACAGGTAGGATAGTTAAAATCAATTAAATTTTTGTTATAACTATTAGATAATAATTCATTTAAAATATAAACATAACTTTTATTTAAAATCTGTTCTTTGTGATTATTATATTCATATAAAACATTTCCATTTATATCTTCTACCTTTTCAATAAAATGTGGTTCAACACTATATCCTTCATTAGCAAACGAAGCATATCCTTTTATCATATTCAAAATATTTATTTCTTCTGTCCCTAAAGCAAGAGAAGGAATAGCTTCTAAATTATTACTTAATCCTAGTCTTTTACTAAATTCAACTAAGTTTTCTTCCCCTAAAAATAAATGTGTTTTTACTGCATAAACATTATCTGAATATGCTAAGGCAGCTGCTAAAGTAATTGATTTATTTCCATATATATTATTATAGTTATCAGGACTATATGTTTTATTATTTGAAAATTTAAAAGTTGTTTTTTCACTTGTAAATGTTGTTGTAGAAGTAAAACCATTTTCTAACGCAGTATAATATAAAAATGGTTTCATAGTAGATCCAACTTGTCTTTTAGAACTAGTAACACGATTAAATTGACTTTTATTATAATCCTTACCACCAGCAATTGCTAAAATATTTCCATTATTAGGATCCATCATTACAATTGATGTTTCAAGCTCACTATCAGATAAATTTTTCTTTATACTTTGATCTAAAATATTTTGAGCTTCTATATCAAGATTTGTATGTATTTTAAGACCTCCAGTTTTTAAAAAAGATTCAGGTATTTCATCAATATTTTTTAATTCAGATAAAACGGCATCTTGATAATACATAAGCGTATTAGAATTATCACTTCCATTAATTCCTACATATTCAAGTTTTGTATCATAGGCATCATTCATTTCTTCTTCAGTAATATAACCATTTTCATACATTGATTTTAAAATTAATTTTTGTCTCTTTTTAGCAGCTTTTTCATTTTGGGTTGGAGCATAATTAGCTGGCGATTTTGGGATACCTGCTAAAATAGATGCTTCAGCTAATGTTAAATCTTTAGCTGATTTATTAAAATAATATTTACTAGCATTTTCAATACCATATATTCCACCATAATTAATAGTATTTAAATATCCTTCAAGTATTTCATCTTTTGAATAATGAGCTTCCAAACGCATTGTTAACCAAGCTTCTTCTATTTTTCTTGACCATTTTTTATCAAAATCTAAGAATAAATTCTTAGCATACTGTTGTGTTATTGTAGAAGCACCTTGAATAGTATCTTTGTTTAAAATATTAATTGACATAGCTTTTAGAATTCTTAAAAAATCAAAACCTTGATGTTTATAAAAATTTTTATCTTCAATTGATATAGTAGCATTTACTAAATCATCAGATATATCACCAATATTTATCCATTGGTTATTAGAACCAGTATATAAATTATTATTTTTATCATATAAATAATATCCATTAGCTGAGTTAATTGCAAGTTTATTAGAATTTTTGGCTAATATGTATAGTATTCCATATGACATTAATAAAACTAATGATAAAATAGCTAAAATTTTAAAAGTTTTAAAAACAATTTTTTTTATTTTTTTCATTAGAATCACCTATATTTATTATTAGAAAAAAGATTAAAAATAAACATAAAAATTTAACATATTAAAAATTATTAAAAAATTCTTGCATTTTTTATATAACTATATTATAATGAGGCAGTAACAAGGAATGATTTTATGACTAAGGTTATTGTTGAAGGTTTAATTAAAAGTGCATCCGCAGAAAAATTTAATGTACTAGGAATATGTATTGATAATACTATAAAGTATAAATATAATAATGAATTAGTCATAATAAAAACTTTTAAAAATAAAGTTATTATTTCTAAAAAAGATGAAATAAAAAATTCTATCTTTATATTTGAAGATAAGGTAGAAACGATGTGTAATTATAATTTGTATGGAAAAAGTTTAAAATTAAAAATATTTACTAAAAAATTGAAAATTACAAAAAATACAATATATATTGATTATGTTGTAGAAAATAGCCAAAATATTATTTTAAGTTTAAATATAAAAGGTGATAATTATGATAATTGATTTATTAGACAAAATAATCAAAGAAGAATTAAAAAAATTAAATTATGAAATAGATTTAAAAGTTGTAAAATCAAATAGACCTGATTTATGTGATTATCAATTTGATGGCGTTTTTAAACTAGCAAAGTTATATCATAAAAATCCAACTCTAATAGGTGAAGAAATAGTAAATTCTATTAAAAATAGGGATGATTATAATTATTACTTCAAGGAATGTAGTTTTGTAAAACCAGGTTTTATTAATATGATTATTAGTAATAAATTAATAAATGAAACTTTAATAAAAATGAATAAAAGTGAAAAATTTGGATTAAAAAAACCAGCTAAGGAAGATACATATATATTAGATTATGGTGGTGCTAATATAGCAAAACCATTGCATGTTGGACATATGAGAAGCCCAATTGTTGGAGAATCAGTAAAAAGAATAATAAACTATATGGGTCATAAAACTATAAGTGACGTTCATTTAGGAGATTATGGATTACAAATAGGACAAGTAATATATGGACTTAAACAAGAGAAAAAAACTGTTGATGATATTAATTTAGAATTACTTGAATATATATATCCTAAAATAAGTAATCTTTGTAAAAATGATGAAAAAGTAAAAGAAGAATGTTCAAAAATTACGAAAGAATTACAAGAAGGTAATTTAGAATATTACAATTATTTTAAAAAAATTCGTGAAATATCGGGTAATGATATAAAAAATATATATAAATATTTAGGTGTTGATTTTGATATTTGGTATGGAGAAAGTGATGCATATAAATATATAGATGAAGCCGAAAAAATAATAAATGATAAAAATTTATTTACTATAAGTGAAGGAGCAAAAATAGTTGATGTAAAAAAAGAAAAAGATTTAAAGGAGATGCCACCACTTATATTTAAAAATAGTATTGGTGCCTATCTTTATGGAACAACTGATATAGCAACTATTTTACAAAGGGAAAAAGATTTTAAACCTGATTATATACTATATTTTGCAGATTTAAGGCAACAACTTCACTTTGAACAGGTATTTAGAGTGATTGAAAAAAGTAAAATAAGTGATGCAAAGTTAGAATTTCTAGGTTTTGGGACTATCAACGGAATAGATGGGAAACCATATAAAACAAGAGATGGTCAAGTTCCTAAATTATCATCTTTATTTGAAGAAGTAAGAAGTATATTTATAGATAAAAAAGAAGAAAATAAAAACATGAGTAAATTAGATCAAGATATAATTGTTAATTCAATATTAAAATTTGCAGATTTACAAAATAATAGAGAGAAAGATTATATTTTTGATATTTCAAAATTTAGTGAAGTAGTAGGAAAAACAGGACCATATGTTTTATATACTTATCTTAGAACTAATAAAATATTAGAAAAAATTAATACTGAATTAAATGATGAAATATATAATGAATTTGATCGTAATTTAAGAATCAAATTAATTGAATTTGATTTATATTTAAATAATGCATTCACAGATAGATTACCAAATATATTAGCCGATTATGTATATGATTTGTGTGTTTGTATCAATGCATTTTATCAAAATAATCGTATTAATAATTTAACTGATGATGATAAAAAACAAAACTGGATTTATGTTTTAACATTGGCCAACAAATTATTAAAAGATATGTTAAAACTATTAATAATTGATATACCAGAATTTATGTAAAAAAGTAGTAAATTTTTAATTATAATGCATAATATAAAGTAATTAGGAGGAATAATATGAAAATAAAAGATATACCAGTTGAAGAGTTAGAACTTATGTCTTATACAGATTTAACTTATATGTTATTAAAAGAAAAAAAGAAACCAATGAATACAGCTAATTTATTTAAAGAAATATGTAAATTACTTGATTATAGCGATGATGAATATACTGCTAAAATAGGGGATTATTATACTTCCCTTAATATAGATAAAAGATTTATATTATTAGAATCTAATGAATGGGATATAAGTGATAATCATTCAGTTGAATTAGTTATAGATGATGATGAAGAAGAAACAGATGAAAACTTAGAGGAAGAAGAAGTAGAAGAAGAATTTGATAATGAAATAGAAGATTTTGATTCAAATGATGAATTAGAAGATGATGACATCAGTGATTTATCTATTGTTGATGATGATGACGATGAATTAGAAGATGAATAGTCTTCTTTTTTTTAGTCATTATAATAATGGTGATTAATATGTATTATACAAATATCTTTTTTTTATATTCAATAATTGGTTTTATTTTAGAATATATTATGTATTTAACAATAGGATATGAAGGAGGAATATTATACGGTTTTTGGACTCCAGTATATGGTATAGGAGCTGTTATAATTATTTTTACTTATAATAAATTTATTGCTAAATTAGAGCATCATAAAATTTTAAAATTTTTATTGATTTTTTTAACGGGTTTTATTTTATTATCATTTATTGAGTATATAGGTGGAGTAGTTATAAAATTTATCTTTAATAAAACATTATGGGATTATTCTGAATATAAGTTTAATATTGGGAAATATATTGCTTTTGAGATGGCTACTTTATGGGCTATTGCATCTTTAATATTAATATATGGTCTTAAAGGAATAACTGATAAAATAGCAAAAAAAATACCCAAATTTATTACTTGGATATTAATTATATTATTTATTATCGATTTAATATGTACAGTTTTATTTAAAAAATAATTATTTGAAATATTCTTCTAATGTTATCTTTTTTTTATATATTTCTTTAGCTATTTTAGTACCAACATATCTATAATGCCATGGTTCATATTTAAATCCTGTTATTTTTTCTTTCCCTTTAGGATATCTTAAAATAAATCCATATTTATAAGCATTTTTTTTCATCCAATTAAATTCTTTTGCTTGTTCAAATAAATCATAATCTTCATTTGAACCCATTACATCAACAGCAAGACCTGTTTGATGTTCAGAATGTCCTGGTTTAGCACTACAACTTAAAGCATAATCCATACCTTTAGTTTTGGCATAATAATTAAATAATTTTTCTTGATACTGATAACTACGGTAAGTTGAAACAGCTATTATTTTGTAATTTTTTTTGTATGCTTCTTCACTTAACTTTTCAAAATTATAAGCGGCTTCTTCAACCATATATTTATCATCAGTTGAATATTTTAAATTTAATTTAACTAAATTATTAGGAATGAAATCACTTTTTAATTTGTAATTTTTATTAACTAATACATCAATCCTATTCGCATTATCAATTACCCTAATATTTTTGTAAAAATCATTATTATCGCATGTTTTTATTGATATAATCATTATTAAAATACCAACTATGATAATAATATACTTTTTTAAATCATCATACATATACATCACTAATATATTATATGAAAAAATTTTAATAAATTTAAATTTTAATAAAAAAAAAGATACAAAGTATTTTAAGCAGTAACTTCTGTATCTACATTTTTTGTTGTTTTTCTAAGAGTTCTAAGTTCTCTAGCACTTATTCTTACTTTCTCTCCGTTTTCAAGAGTAACTTTTTGTAAATTTGGTTTTTGAGCATGTTTTGTAGCTCTTAAAGAATGTGATCTTCTATTACCAAATAAAGGTTTTTTAGTAGTTGCTTTTTTAGCCATATCAATACCTCCTTGTGTATAAGTTTTTTTCCACGCCTTATAACTTTATCATATTCTAAGCAATAAGTCAAATATTTATAACTAAAAATTGAAAAAAAATTAAAATTTATTTAGTAAAAATCAAGAATAGATAGAAAAAATAAAAAAACTATTAAAACAATAAAATATATATAAAAATTAAGAAAGGTAACTATCATATTAGAAACATCATAACTATCTAAAAAAATTGAGTTTTTAAAATAACATTAATCATTATTTTTATATATTATTCGATTGAGAATAGTAATTTTTTGTAGTAAAATATATTTAAGGATGTGATACTATGCTTTATATTCCATTATATGTAAAAACTGAGTATTCTTTATTAACTAGTATGATTAAAATAAAAGATTTAGTTAAGTATTGTAAACAGTTAAATTATAAAGCAATAACAATTACAGATAATAATATGTTTGGAGTAATGGAATTTTATAAGGAATGTATTGCTAATGAAATAAAACCAATTGTTGGGCTTGAATTAACAATAGAAGAAAAAGAATTTATATTATATTGTAAAAATTATCAAGGTTATAAAAATTTAATAAAGTTGTCAACTATAACATCTAGTAGAGATATAGAATATAAATATTTAGAAGAATATAGTAAAAATTTAATATGTATAGTACCTTATACTAGTAGAATTATATATAAAGAATTAAATAAAATATATAATGAAATATTTATTGGTTATAAAAATAAAGAAGAATTATCTCATTTAAAAGGAAATAATTTAATTTATTTAAATAAAATATTGTATTTAAATAAAGAAGATAGTAATTATTATAGATATTTACTAGGAATTAAAATGGGAAAAACAATTGAAGAAATAGAAATAAGTAGTGATAATTATTTAAAAAGTATTGAAGAAATAGATAATACATATAGTGAATCATTAAAAAATTACGAATATATTTATAATAATTGTAATTTAAAAATAGAAAAACAACTAGATTTATTACCAATTTATGAAATTCCTGAGGGATATGATACATTTTCTTATTTAAAATATTTATGTAAAGAAGGATTGAAAAAAAGATTTGGTGAAAAAGTTAATAAAATATATATTGATAGATTAAAATATGAATTAGATATAATAAATAAGATGGGGTTTTGTAATTACTTTTTAGTTGTTAGAGATTATGTAATGTTTGCTAAAGAAAAAGGTATTTTAGTAGGACCAGGTAGGGGAAGTGCAGCAGGTTCTTTAGTATCTTATGTCTTACAAATAACGGATATAGATCCTATAAAATATAATTTGATTTT
>CANRLQ010000048.1 GCA_947631525.1 uncultured Bacilli bacterium
TATATGGAAGAATTAGAAAGAGTAAATAGGAATCCAGAGATTTGGGAATATATGAGTAGAGAAGAAGATGAAAGAAAAATAATAAATACAAAAATAAAGGAAGGTTTTAAAGAAGGAGTAAATATTAGAAACAAAGAAATAGCCACTAATCTATTAAACAAAAATATAGATGTAGATATTATTACAGAAGTAACAGGGTTATCTAAAAAAGAAATAAAAAAATTGAAATAATAATTATATAGAACTATTTAATTAAATAGTTTTTTTCTTGTCTTTATTATAAAATTATTGTATAATAGTCAGCACTTGGGTGATTTTATGAATAAGAGTTATATGTATACAAAGGATAATATAGTTGTATTTGATGAAAAAAATAGGGTAAGAGAATTTGCTTTAAGAGATAATATAGAAGAATTATTATTAACAGAAAATTTAATATCGATGATAGATATTGTATTAGACAATGAATCTTATGAAATTGATAAAATTGATAATGAAAATTTACAACAAATATTAATAAAAAATTTAGTCGAAGTTCCATCTTTTATTTTAATACCTTATATTTTAGATTATATAAATGGTAATCATATCAATAATATGATAGATACTATTTTTGGTCAATTACCAGAAAATTTTATAGAAGGTTTGTTTTGTGGGGCTATAGGTTTATTATTTTTAAATTTGCTTAATCATAAATATGTATTAAAAAGTAATAATCAATATAAATGTCATGGTAAGATATATGAAACATTAAAACTTTATTCATGGCAACAGCAAATAAAATATAGTATATTAGAATTACAAGATCAATATAGTTTTAAAAGTGAAATAAATAAAAAAGTTGAATTAAATATAGAAAAACAACAACAAGATTTACAATATATAGTAAATTCTATAACATATTATAATAAATATATAAAGAAATTTTTAAAATTGTATGAAGATAATTTAATTGATAAATTAGATAATTTACATTTAGAAGAAAGACAAATAATTAAAAAGCTTATAAAAAATGATATTAAAGGAGAATAAATATGATTAAATTAATTAAATTTGAAGATGATAATAAAAATCACTTAAAAATAATTGAAAAATTAAGTAAGGATATAGATGTAAAAAATAATGTTCATAATATAATATATCCTAATGATTTAACTTATTTAATATCAAATGGTATAAGTATTGTTGGAATGTTAAAAATAGAAAAATTGTTAAATAATCGTTATACTATTAATAGAGCTATATTTAAAAAATATAGAAATATGCATTATGGAACACTTGCTTTAGAAGAAGCAATAAAACTTTTAGATGATGATTGGGAAAAAATAGTAGTATTAACATCATATGATAATAAGGCTTCAATAAATTCAGCAATCAAGTTAGGTTTTTCACCAGATATAAAAGAAATAGAAAGGTGTATAGCTGAAGGTGTAGATTATTATGCATTATCATTAACTAATAATGTTTATCAAAGAATAAAAATTAAAAAATAATTTTTATTTTTTTTAATAAGTGTTATAATTAAATAGGTGATTAACATGAAAAAAGTTTTAGGTTTAAGCTTAATTTTTGTTTTTATAGATCAAATAGTCAAATTTATAATAATAACTAAATTAGAATTTGCTAAATCAATAAATATTATTAATAATTTTTTTAGAATAACTTATTTAAAGAATAGAGGAGCAGCTTTTAGTATATTATCAGGTAATATAATATTTTTAATTATTATAACTTTTTTGGCAATTTTTTTAATATATAAATTTTTTATAAAAAACAAAAAATTAAAAAAAATAGATTTTATAAGCTATAGTATGTTATTAGGAGGTATATTTGGTAATTTAATAGATCGTATAAGACTTGGATATGTAATTGATTATTTTGATTTTAATTTTGGTGCTTATAATTATCCAGTTTTTAATATTGCAGATATTTGTATAGTAGTAGGAGCTATTATTATATTTGTAAAAGTACTAAAAGAAGGTGAATAAATGGAATTAGTTGTAAAAGAAGATAGTATAAGAATTGATCAGTATCTTGTTAGTAAATTAAATTATAGTCGTAGTAAAATAGAAAAATTAATTAAAAATGATAAAATATTAGTAAATGATAAAAAAATAAAGAAAAGTTATCTTTTAAAAGAAAATGATGTGATAAAAATAGATGAAATAAAGGATGAAGTTATTGATATTACACCAGAAGAAATGGATTTAGATATCGTCTATGAAGATGATGATTTAATAGTTGTTAATAAAGCAAATGGAGTAGTAGTTCATCCAGCTGTAGGTAATTATCATCATACATTAGTAAATGGACTTATGTATCATTCTAAATTAAGTAGTATTAATGGTGAGTTTAGACCTGGTATTGTTCATCGAATAGATGCTTATACAACTGGACTTTTAGTTGTTGCGAAAAATGATAAAGCACATATATCTTTAGCAAAGCAATTAGAAGAAAAAACAACTCATAGAAAATATGTAGCTTTAGTTTGGGGAATTATTAATACTGATACGGGTACTATCGATGCACCAATTGGTAGAGATAAAAATGATAGAAAGAAAATGGCTGTAACAGATGTAAACGCTAAGGAAGCTATAACCCATTTTAAAGTATTAGAAAGATATAAGGATACAACTTTGATAGAATTAGAATTAGAAACAGGTAGAACTCATCAAATAAGAGTTCATATGAATTATATTGGCTATCCTATTGTAAATGATCCTGTTTATGGTAGAAGAAAAATAATTGATAATACAGGACAATGTTTACATGCAAAAGAACTAGGTTTTATTCATCCTAGTACTAATGAATATATGTGTTTTACTTCAGAGCTACCTGAATGTTTCTTAAATATTTTAAATAAATTTAAAAATTAAGAAAGTAAATTGATATTGATAAATAGCACGCATATAAAAGAAAATAAAGATATGGAAGTAACCATTTAGATGCAGAAGTATCTTTTTCTTTGGTTTCTAGATATAAAAATAATCCTGTTATGAATGTAAGTAAAACATCGACAAATCCTAAAAAATTATTTTTAAGTTGAAAGAAAATAAAAGTATATAGTTGATTAAAAATATAATTAATGGTTAAAATTTTAAAATAATTTTTGTCATATTTCTTTTGAGTAACTATTTTATAAATACTTATAGCTATTAATATATAAATAATAGTCCAAAAATATTTGAATAAAGAACTTGGTAAAGCTAAAAATGGTAAATTTAAAGTATTGTAGTAATCATAATTATTAATTAATAGTCCACTTAAAAACCATGGAAATAATATAATTAAAAACTTAATGATATTTTTTATCACATTATCAACCCCTTTACATAATTTATGAAAAGTATTAAAATAAAATTACAACAAGGAGGAATTTATGGAACAATTTGTAATAGATAAAAACGATGAAACAGTTATGAAATTACTTCATTTTTTTATAACTGAAAAAGGTTATAATCCTATCGTTTTACATGGTGCTAAAAATGAAATTTGGTTAGAAAATATGGAAACAGAATCATATGAAATTGTTAGAATTGTTACTAATTATATTCATAATAATGACCAATTTAATTATGATTTATTTAGAACCAAACAAATACTTAAACGCATAAAGAAAAAAACCTTATCATTAAATATTGATACACTTAGTATTTTTCTTAACATAAATGATGATGTTGAAGTAAGAGATATACCACATATAAATTGTGCTAATATAAAGAGTATTAACGATTTAAACAAATATGAATTTATAGTTAAGAATTATCCGACTATAACTGATAATACTAAGTTTGAAGAAAAAGGATTTAATCTTTTTTTGAAAGTTACTAATGATATAAATAAAAAAAATGAAGAAGAATCTATTAAAGCAAATGATGTATTTGCTAAAAAAACTAATATTATAACTCCAGCTATAATTATTATTAACATAATTGTTTTTGTCTTAATGTATATATTTGGTTATGGAAGTTATGATGTTGATACATTAATAAAATTTGGAGCAAACTATGGACCATTAGTTAAAAGTGGGGAATTTTATCGACTTATAAGTTGTGCTTTTATTCATATTGGAATATTTCATTTGTTCTTCAATATGTATGCTTTATATATTGTTGGCACTCAATTAGAAAATTTTTATGGCAAAGTAAAATATTTAATAATATATTTATTTAGTGCTATAATTGGTAGTTTATTTTCATGCCTTTTTACAAATAGTGTGAGTGCAGGAGCAAGTGGAGCAATATTTGGTTTATTTGGGGCTTTAATTTATTTTGGTTATCATTATAGAGTTTATTTAGGAAGCGTTATTCGTTCACAAATAATTCCTCTTATTATATTCAATTTTGCCTTAGGATTTATGATAACAGGTATAGATATTTCAGCTCATATAGGAGGATTTATAGGAGGAATTTTAATGTCTATGGCTTTAGGTGTTAAGTATAAATCAACAACTTCAGAAAAGGTAAATGGTTGGATTGTGACTATTATATTTACTTTATTTATATTATATTTAAATTTTATGTAAAAAAAATATGTTATTCATTTAACATATTTTTTATTTTTTCAGTATTTTTAAAATTGATTTTAGCTACTTCATTTAATTTGTCAAAACCATATTTTTTTATTATTTGAACAGCTGTTTTATCAATAGCATCAGATGCACCTTTAGGTATTAATATATTTAAATCTTTACACATTTTTGAAAACTCTTTAATAAATATAAATCTACTTATAATAGAAGCACATGCAACAGAGAGACATTTATCTTCTGCTTTAGTTATAAAAGTTATATTTTTAACAACATTATCAAATTCTTTCAAATAACTAAAATATACATATTTAGGAGCAAATTGATCAACAACTATATAATCATAGTCTTCTATTTCCTTTTCTAAACTATATAAGGCTCTATTATGCATAATAGCTTTAATTTTATTCATATTATTACCATTATTATATTTTTCATTATATTCTTTATTAGATAATACAATACTTTTATATTTAATTCTATCAATTATTTTAGGAACAATTTCTAAAATTTTTTCATCAGTCATTTTTTTAGAATCTTTAATTTTTAATTCTTCTAAAAAAGGAATGTCTTTTTTTGATACAAAAGCACTTGTAACAACGATAGGGCCAAAATAATCACCTGTGCCAACTTCATCACTACCAATTGTTGAACTGTTATAAATTTTAAAATCATAATTGTCTTTTTTTTCTTCTTTTTTCTTATCGCTATTTGTGAAATCAGCCTTTCCACTATTTATTTTTTCTGTTTCAATCCAAAACTGACTAGCTAAATCAGCATCTCTACCTTGAAAAACAGCTTTACCTGATTCATATAAAGTTACAACGGTATCACCATCGTCTGCTTGAAATATTGCATATGGTGGTGTTTTAATTCTCTTTAAGTCTTCAAAAAATTCTAACATTTGCTTTTTTGTTTTCTCACATACTTTTAAAGTAATTGTCATAAGTATTCCTCCATACAACTATTTTACCATAAAAAAAGATAAAATTCTTTCTTTTTTCTTTTTTTTGTAATATAATTTAAAGTGAAGGGAATGATAATTATGAATATAATAGATGTTTTAATTATTCTAATTATTATTGGATGTACCTTTATGGGATTTAAAAGGGGATTTACCAAAGAATTAGTTTGTTTTTTAGGATTTTTTGTAGTTGTAATTTTATCTTTTTTGCTTAAGGATTCTTTGGCAAATTTAATGTATCAATATTTACCTTTTTTCAATTTTGAGGGGATATTTAAAGGTATTACATCGCTTAATATATTGTTATATGAAGTTATAGCTTTCTTTATTATTTTATCTGTTTTGATTATTGTTTTAAGAATAGTTTTATTTGTAACTTCTGTTTTTGAAAAATTATTGAAATTAACTATAATTTTAGGTTTACCTTCAAAATTATTAGGTTCATTTGTAGGTTTTATTCAAGGATTAGTTTGGTCTTTTATTATTTGCTATATAATTAGTTTACCAATTTTAAATAATCAAGATATAAATAATTCTAATTTTAGAAAATATATATTAAATAAAACTCCAATTTTTAAAACATTTACGAGTGAAACTGTTAACTTAATGGATGAAATAAGTACTTTAAAAGATGAATATCAAAATAATGATGAAATGACAAGTGATCAATTTAATTTAAAAACATTAGATTTAATGTTAAAATATAAAGTAATATCAATTGGTTCTGTTGATAAATTACAAGCTAAAGGAAAACTAAATATAAAAAGTATAGATACAGTGTTAAAAAAATATAGATAGGGTGATTTTATGAATATAGTAGAAGGAAATAATAATAATTTTGATGATTTAATTAATGATGATTTAGTACTTGTAGATTTTTTCGCAACTTGGTGTGGCCCTTGTCGAATGCTTGCACCAGTTTTAGAAGAAATAAGTAGTGATCGTAGTAATTTAAAAATAGTCAAAATGGATGTTGATCAAAATGAAGAGATTGCTAAAAGATATGGTATTATGAGTATACCGACATTAGGACTTTTTAGAAATGGTAATTTAATTACTAAACGAACAGGTTTTATGCCTAAAGAAGAATTAAATAATTGGATAGAAGAAAATCGTTAAAATTGGAATAAAATACATTTTATTCTTTTTTTATGTTAAAGAAAGTGGTATAATTATATCGTTATATTGCTCCATAGCCAAGCGGTAAGGCATCAGACTCTGAATCTGACATTTCGTTCGTTCGAATCGAACTGGAGCAACCAAATAAAATAAGGAGTGGGAATATGAATAGTAAAGATTTAGCAAATATAATATTTCCTGATATAGATAAAAGTGTTGAGGATTATTTAAAAATATATCCAAGTAGAGAATTAAAGGAAGGACAAAAAGTAACAAGATTTGCTCCTAGTCCAACAGGATTTGTTCATATTGGAAATTTTCAAGCAGCATTAATTGATTATATAATTGCTAGAGGAAGTAATGGAATATTTTATTTAAGAAATGAAGATACTGACCAACTAAGAAAAATTGATGGTGCTATGGAAATTATTATGGATACATTAAAAGAATATAAAATGGTACCAGATGAGTATGAATTTGAAAATAAAGTTGTAGGTAATTATGGTCCATATATTCAAAGTGAAAGAAAAGAAATCTATCATACATTTATTAAACATTTAATTGAAATCGGTAGAGCTTATCCATGTTTTTGTTCTAAAGAAGAATTAGATGAAATGCGTACTAAACAAGAAAAGTATAAAAGTCGTATTGGTTACTATGGTAGATATGCTAAATGTCGTAATTTAAGTATTGAAGAACAAATAGAAAAAATTAAAAGTGGTGAAGAATTTGTTATAAGATTTAAATC
>CANRLQ010000049.1 GCA_947631525.1 uncultured Bacilli bacterium
TAAATCATTTATAATATCAATATTGGGATAATTAAATAGATATTTTTTACTTAATTCTTTTTTATTTTCTACAATAAGTCTAACATATGTATCATTAGACGCTACCAAAACTAATTTTTTATCTTTATGTTTTTGATAAAAATTATTTAAAGCTTTTAAAAAATATTCTTTCTCCCATAATCTCGGTTCATATTCTATACTTAAAATATTAGAATACGAAGTAAAATTCATTGGTGTTTTACCTATTAAATATGCTTTTTTATTATATTGTTCATATGTATTTCTTGCCATATAATATGCATTTATATCAGTACCTAAAATGACAATTTCAAAATCCATAATATCATCTCTATTCTACTATTTTAACTATTTTGTTATTTTCTACATAAACTCTTGGTAAATTTGGATTAACTGAGGAGGTTACAACATATGGTGTTGTTTTTATATAATTAGCTATTTCTTTTATATTATTACCAATTATAATTGCTTTATCATTAATTTTAACTTTATTATCTACCTCAACTGTAATCATACCAGAATTTATACTACCAACTATTTTATATTTATCATTATTTATTAAAATATATCTTCCTGTATTTCTTAAATCTATACCATCAGCATAACCAACTGGAATAACTGCTATATTTATATCTTTATCTGCTTTATAGCTCATTCCATATCCTATACTATTTCCTTTTTTAACACTTTTTATTTCTATAACTTCACTAATTAAGTTAAAAGCAGGTTTTATATCTAAATCACATTGTTGTGTTGTTTCTGATATTTGTAATTTTTTGGCAATATAATTTCTTTTAATTTTTCTAAGAGTTCCTTTTATTCCATGATATACAATTGGAGTTGGTTTTATCCCATACATTAAAATACCTATCCTTACACCATTAGCAAAAGGAAGTTTTTTATGATTTACCATAGTTGCACTTCTACCTAAATGAACCATTTTTATTTTGTTCAAATCTATTAAACTTGTTAATTCTAAAAATTTTTCAACTTGATTATCATATTTTTTATCATTTATTCCAGTTGTTGCAAAATGTGTATATATACCTTCAATATTATTTTTTAAATTTTCATATACTTCTTTTATTTGATTTTTATCTTGAAATCCTAAACGATTCATACCTGTATCTATTTTTAAATGTATTTTTAAATTTTCTATATTTTTATCTTTTAATTTTAAATAATTATCATAATTACTTAAAGTAATTGAAATATTATTGGCAATACATATATCTATATATTTAGGATTAACTGGTTCTAAACATAATATTGGTGTATCTACTTCTTTTCTAACTTCTAGTGACTCTTCTATTGAAGAAGTTGCTAAAAAGTTAATTCCATTTTGAATTAACGTTTTAGCGATATAACTACCATAGCCATAGGCATCGGCTTTTAATACTCCAATATAGTATTTATAGTCATTATAATAATTAGTTATTTCTTTTACATTTTGTTTTAATGTATCCAAATTTATTTCAACATATGTTTTTCTATACATATTAAAGCCTCCTAATTATATAAGCTAAGTGGATCCATTCTACTACCGCCACCCATAGGTTTACCACGCCATGCTTCATAATGAAGATGTGGACCAGTAGCACTACCTGTTTGTCCTACATAACCAATTATCTGGCCACGTGCTACATTAACACCTACTTTAATTCCTTTAGCAAATCTGCTCATATGGGCATATAAAGTATAATAACCATTATTATGATTTAAAACTATATAATTACCGTAAGAATAATGATATGTTGCTGTTGTAACTGTTCCATTATTTGGTGCATATACAGGAGAACCAGTTCCTGAAATATCAACACCATAATGAAGTTCACGATATCTAGAAAATGGACTTACACGGTATCCATAAGGCGAAGTAATAGTATAACCACTGTTGGTTGGCCATCCCCAGCTCTTTGTTGATCCAACACCAGAAACTTGTTTTTTACCATATACGATAATTCTATCAGTTTTTGGTTTTAATTCTTCTTTACTTATTGGTGTAACAACGGTTGTATTTCCATTTACAATTTCTACTATTTGGCTAACACGTTCTAATCCATTTTCTCCTTTTTGAAGTATTACATCATCACCAACTTGTTTAGAATCATCGTATCTTTCAATTGTTTGATATTTATTTTGAACATCTTTTACAACAGATTCTTTAACAACAACTTCTATTTGTGGATCTGTTATTCCTATTACTACTTGTTGTCCTGGAAATAATAGACTTTTTGAACTAGTAAAGTTTGGATTTGATATTAAAAATTCCTCTGTACTTATTTTATTATTGAAAGCTACTGTTTCTATAGTATCTCCACTTTTAACAATATAATTGCTTTTTTTATTTTCTTTTCCAAATAATAAAAACTGTGTTAATTCATTTGAATCACTATATATTTTTTCCGTTACTGGTATATTCATTTTCTTTATTGTTAAATCATTACCAATATAAATATTATCAATATAAACACCAGTTGTTGTTATTTTTTCTTGTGTTTTATTTACATAAGCTTCATATTGCTCAGTACCAACAAATGTCTCAAATAAATTTACTATTGCATCATCAAATACTTTCTTATCTGTTACATATATTTTAATAATTTCACTTTTTATTTTCTCTGTTTTTCCTTTTGATTTTCTTTTATTAGTATAATCAATTGTAAGTTGATAACCACTTATAGTAAATGGTTTATTTTCTTGAATTTTATTATATATACTGCTTACATTATCGACTTTTTTATCATAAGTTAGTATTTTTTCAACATCAAGGCCATTAGGAGAATATATTCTCTTTACATTGTAATCCTTCTTGAATTTAGAATTTTGAGCATCAATATAATCTTCTAATTCCTTTTTAGATTTTACTACACCTATTGATTTACCTTCTAAATATACTTCATATAAAGTATTTGGTTCTAAATTTTTATTATCTATTTTAATCAGCATTGCAATTGCTAAAATAGATATAATTGTTATACTATAAATTAAAAAATTTTTCATATCAATCACCATTTTACAATACAAAAATTATACCATATTATTAAGGTTATAGTCAATTTTAATTGATAATTATAATGTAAACAAAATATAAAAAGATTAAATCTTGTTGATTTAATCTTCTAATATAGTTTGTTTTTTATTTTTCTTAAAAATAAGAATTATAATAATTATTAAAACTAATAAAACACTAAAACCCATTAATCCTAGTATTACTAGTTTATATTCTTCTAATGTTTTTTCTAATTTTTTTGCTTCTTCTCTTTCATAAATTTGAACAGTATTTTCTTTACTATCATATTTATATATATTTTTTTCTCCTGTTTCTACATTTATTCCATATATTAAACCATATTTAGAATTTTTATTTAATTTATACACTTCTAATCTTTGGTCGTTTATTACTTCAGTATATTTTTTATAGTTGTTTGGTATTTTATCACTAGGAAATTCCTTTATATAAATATTTAATTGAGCAAATTTTAATTCATTATATAATGTGTAGTTATTATTTTTTTCATCATATATATATAAATTTACATTACCTTCTTCATCTTTTAAACCAACTAAAATAAAATCAGTTATTGTTCCTTTATAAGCTACAACATCAGTATCATTTATTTTTACTGTTGTTTTATCGTAATAATTTGGTATTTCTGGCATAGAATTTTCTTTTTTAATAACACTAAATTGCTTGTTATTTACAGTTACATTAATTGGATCTTCTTCTACTTCAACATTTATTGTATATGTTTTTTTATAACCATTTTCAGCTGTTACTACTATATTAAACTTATTCATACCCTCACTTACATTTTTTTCACCTGTACCTGTAACAGTTGATTTACTATCTTCTTTTGTAGCGTTTATTTTTATTTTTTCAGTATTTTTTGGCATTGTAACACTGTATTCTGTTGTTCCTTTATCAAATTTGGGATTTAATTGTGCTCCATCTACGGATAATGATTTTAATGTATTAGTTGATGATTTAGGTGTATTATTACTAGTACTAGAAGATTTACTTCTTACAGAAATGGTAACAGAATTACATTTTAAACTTATTTCATTCCCTTTACTATTTGATAACCCTGATTGTGGGGATACAGAAATAGTTGATGTACCTACTGATTTAGCAGTAAAAGTTACTGCTGAAGTACTATTTTCAACCCATGTAGAAGTTGCTCCTGACAAAACAGAAGTGTTTGAACTATTAAGATTAAATCTACCAATAGCATCACTACCTTTAATATATACTGTTACTTTTGAATTTATTGTTACTACTTTTGATGATGCGCTTACACTACATGAAGATGCTTTAACATTTGGTATGATCATTAACATAATCACCGCAACTAATATTTTACTTATTCTTTTTTTCATATTTTTCACCTACTGACTTATTTTATAATTTCCCATAATGCTATTTTTTATTGTTACATAATCGGTTGCTTTTATTGAACCATCCTTATTAACATCGGCTGCTTGTTTATATGCTCCTGATAATGAACCTGTTCCCATTATATGATTTTTTATCTTAACATAATCAGTTGCTTTTATTGAACCATCACCATTTACATCTCCATAAATTACAACATTATAAGTTTTTGTTTCAGAACCACTTGTTAGGGTTACTTTATCTCCAGTTGCTAAAGCATTTGTTTTATTATTACTATTTTTTACTATTTTTAAACCAGTATCTTTTTGAATTGAATCTATTTTACTTTTAAATGTTGATTGACTCATTCCGATACTTATACCACTTATATTTGTACCATCACTTTTTATTCCTGCTCCACTTATAATTTCACTTATAGAAAGTTTAGCATTAGGATCACGATTTACAATAATTTTATATGTTTTTTTAGCTCCATTCTGAGCTGTTACTACTAAACTAATTGTTTGTTTTATTTCTGTCAATTTAATATTTCCTGCCCCACTTACAGTTGATAACGATGAAGCCTTTGTATAACCTATATTAACAGTATCTTTCAAAGGGCTTATATTTATACTATATGATTCTACACCATTTTTATAATTTGTTATTGTTCCAACTTGTGCTCCATCTACTGTTATATTTTTTAAATAGTTATTTGGATTACCTTTAGCTGGTAATGAATATGGTGTTGAAGACATCGAAGAATAAATTGGTATATAAAATATATACTTATAATTTTTATATCCATTTACTGATGCATATGATTTATATGTACTCTCTGCTTCTGTATATGGTGCTTGAATATTTTGCATATATTGATGTCCACCTAAATTATATCCATATGGATCCCATTTTTGCAAATAATTAGTCATTTGTCCTTTTACATTATATTTATCATTAACTCCAATATATTCATCATGAATAAATTTAGCTCCACCTATAATAGATAAATATGGAGTAGTCCAACCTTGTTCTTTTGCCTTTTTAAGACCACTTACAATAACTTCTTTTTCTGTTTTACCACTAGCTGATATATTAAAATAATTATATAATTTTTCATATCCAGAATATTTACCAGAAATCAAAGCACTTTCCCCAGATGCTGGTTGTTCTTGTTTCAAACGAGATGCTAACATATATGAACTAATTTTGTTTTTGTTACCAGCTTCTACAATAACCTCTGCATAAGTTTTATTTGAACCACTACAATTTTTATTAGCCATAAAGGTTCCACTTAATATTTTTTCTACTCCTTCTTTTGTTTGATAATCTTTGTAGTATTGTGATTCAAACATAAAAACATGTTTTTCATCCAAGAAATTTCTTGCGTCTAAATAATATCTAATTGTTTGTGCACGAGCAGCATTCCATGAACCACCACTAAAAGTTGTAAAAACATTATTATAATAATTAAACGACCATGAATCTGTTGATTTATAACCATCATTAGCTGTTTTATATATTAAACTTTTCCCATTAGATAAATTTTCACTGGAAACCATTCTTTCAAAATCAACTGTTATTTCAGTTTTTTTATCCCAATCAAAAAACTTATCTTGAGCAACAAATATAGCATTTGGATATATCTTATGAAGGGCTTCTATTTTTGTTTTATAACTTGCAGGAAACTTAACAAGTTCTTGTTCATATGTTCCTACTTTAGAATCATCATAAACAGCATTTACACTATGAATAAAACAAAAAGATAATATAAATATAAGTAATAATTTTTTCTTCATTTTATTCATCTCCACTTCTAGTATGTTACATATTAATTATACCAAATGTAACTATTATTGTATATAAAGTACAAACAAATTTCAACAAATTTACACATTTTTACATATCCAATTTTAACCATTTATTAATCGATTAATTTAGAAATAATAACTAATCTTTCATCATCTTTTTTAGAACATGTTATTAAAATCAAAGTTTTACCTAAATATTTTTTATTAATTATTTTAGTATTAGAAATATTTACATATTTTTTTAGAACAACTTTAAATTTATAATCGTGATTATTATCTTTTATATATATTAAATCATCATTTTTTAATAAATGTAAATTTCTAAAGACAATTTTAATATTATGTCCTGCTATGATAATCTTTTCATCATCTAATGAATTATTCATCATATAAGCATAATTTTTATTTAAAGAACTTGGTTCATTTTTTATTAATCGTTTTATATTATATTTAGGTATTTCAATATAACCTTTATAATTATTTTTTATATAATTATGATTATCGTATATTTTATCTATTATTTTGTTATGATAATTTACTTCTTTTATATTTCTTAATTCTAAATTAATCATTAAAATTAAGATAAGAAAAAGAATGAAAAATACTAATTTATTTTTCATTTCTTAACTTTTTTGAAATTAATAATATAAATAATAAAAATAATAGATAAATAATAATTGTATTAGTATAAATATCAGTATTAGATGTCTTAGGATATTTAAATTCTACTAATTTCTTTTGTTGATTATTAAATAAAGTTATCTCTACTTGATTGTTATCTTCAGTTAAATCAATTTCATATAAATTGTTATTTAAAATAAAGCCATTTTTAGTTTTTATCTCTTTTATGTAGTATTTACCTAGAGGTAATATACTAGAATAAGCTACTCCATCTTTATTTGTAAAAACATTACAAATAAATTCATCTTTTTTATATTTAATAGTTCCATCACCTAATTTAATATCTTCATAAGCATATATATTAAACTCA
>CANRLQ010000050.1 GCA_947631525.1 uncultured Bacilli bacterium
TATTGAAATAACTACTGGTGCTCAAAGAGAACATAGATATGATATTTTAAAGAAACAAATGATTGAAAAAAATATAGATCCTAAATCTTTAGATTTTTATTTAGATTTCTTTAAATATGGTTGTCCTCAACATGGTGGTTTTGCAATAGGAATTGCTCGTGTACTTATGCAAATATTTGAAATAGACAATATAAGAGAAGCAACATTTATATATAGAGGTCCAACAAGATTAAATCCATAAAATAAATTAAAAATTATTATCAAATAAGCAAATATTTGCTTATTTTTTCATAATATAGTATAATTGACAGTAGTTTTAGAAAGGGTGTTATTATGTTAGAAAGGTTACAAAATATAGAAACTAGATATAATGAGATAACAAAAGAATTAATGAAACCAGAAATCATATCTAATGTAAAAGAAACTTTAAAATTATCCCGTGAACAATCACTACTTAAAGATGCTTATGATGCTTATCAAGAATATAAAAAAATAAGTAATAATATAGAAGATGCAAAAGAAATGTTAAAAGATAAAGAACTAGGAGAAATGGCTCGTGAAGAGTTAGAAATAAATACTAAAAAATTAGAAGAATTAACTAATGAAATAGAAATAATATTACTTCCAAAAGATCCTAATGATGGCAAAGATGTTATTGTTGAAATAAGAGGTGCAGCAGGTGGAGATGAGGGAAATATCTTTGCTGGTGATTTATTTGAAATGTATAAAAAATTAGCTGAAAAAGAAAATTGGAAAATAGAAATAATGAATGAAGAAAGATCAGAAGCAGGAGGATATTCTTTAATAAGTTTCATGGTTAAAGGAGAAAATGTTTATTCTAAATTGAAATATGAATCTGGTGCTCATAGAGTTCAAAGAGTTCCTTCTACTGAAACACAAGGTAGAGTTCATACTTCAACAGCAACTGTACTTGTTATGCCAGAAGCAGAAGAATTAGATGCTGACTTAGATATGAATGATGTAAGAATAGATATAACACGTAGTAGCGGATGTGGAGGACAAGGTGTAAATACAACTGATTCCGCTGTTAGACTAACTCATATTCCAACAGGAATTGTCGTTTATTCTCAAACTGAAAGAAGTCAAATAAAAAATAAAGAAAAAGCTATTAAAATTCTTCAAACAAGACTTTATGATTTAAAAACCCAAGAGCGTGAAAAAGAAATGGGGGCAGAAAGAAGAAGTAAAATAGGTACAGGTGATAGAAGTGAAAAAATTAGAACATATAATTATCCCCAAAATAGGGTAACTGATCATAGAATAGGTTTTACTTTAAATACATTAGATAGAATTATGCAAGGAGATATTGATAAAGTAATTGAAGCTTTAATTACAGAAGACCAAAATAGAAAGTTAAGAGGTGAATAATATGGGTAAATCAAGAAGTAATAATAAAAGCAAAATGGTTAATTTTGAAACATTATGTTTGGATTGTGGAACTATAGGATTTACAGTAGCAACTAATATTGATAAAAAATATTATTCAGTATTTGAAACAGAATGTCCGATTTGTAAAAAAACAACTAAACACATTAAATGTAGAAACCTAGATACTTTAAAAGCAGAACTTGAATTTGAAGATAAAGATTTTGGAATAAATCAAATTATTCTAGATGTTATGAATAGTAAAAATAAAGAAAAACAATTATAATTGTGGAAATATTATGGATAATAAAGAATATTTAAAAAAATATTTAGATTCTTCTAAATTAGAAGATGGTATTAAAAGACTTAATAATGGTGAACCAGTACAATATATAATTGGCAATGTAGATTTTTATGGTTATAACTTTAAAGTAAATAAAAATGTATTAATACCAAGATTTGAAACAGAAGAATTAGTAGAAAGAACAATAAAATATATAAAGAAATATTTTAATAATAAAATAGATATAGTTGATATAGGAACAGGCAGTGGTTGTATTGCAATTACTTTAAAAAAAGAATTAAATTGTAATATGGATGCAGTTGATATTTCAAGTAAAGCTTTAGAAGTTGCTAAAGAAAATGCCAAATCAAATAATGTTGATATAAATTTTTATTTAGGAAATTTATTTGATGAATTAAATAAAAAATATGATATAATAATCAGTAATCCACCTTATATATCAAAAGATGAAGAAATTATGGATATTGTTAAAAACAATGAACCACATATTGCTTTATATGCAGATGAAAAAGGGCTTAAAATATATAAAGAGATAATAAAAAATGCTCATAAATATTTAAAAGAAAAAAATATTCTTGCCTTTGAAATAGGATATATGCAAGGTGATTATTTAAAAAAATACAGTAAGAAGTATTTTAAAGAAGCATTAATAAAAGTGGAAAAAGATCTAAGTGGTAGAGATAGATTTCTATTTATAATTAATGTTTAATAGGAGGGTTTATGGAAGAATATAAGGAAAAGTTAATCAGAGAAAATCATCTAAAAAATGTAGCCTATGATATTTTATTAGATGAAGTAGAAGAAGATATTATTAATTTGAAATTAGAAAAAGAAAAAGTAAATAAGGAATATCAAAAAAATAAAAAAAGAACAAATAAAATTATGAGAAATTCATGTATAATTATTCTAACTATTACTTATTTTATCGCATCAATTATTATTTTAGATTTAAATTTAGTATTACCTTCTATTATAGGTATGTTAATAAGTACATCAGCTGTTTTTATTTCTTATAAAAATTTACTTGTTGATGGTGATATTTATAAAGATCTTAATGAATTAACTATAATGAAGGAAAAGAAAATAGATTATGAATTAGATGTATTACAAGGTAAGCAAAAAACAATTGAAAATTCTTCGTTTGTTAGAAGTATTTTAGATGCTATTATAACAAAGACCTATATTTCTTCATCTGAGGTAAAAAAATTACAATCAATAATTGCTTCTAATGAATTAGTGGATGATTTTAACATAAAAGAAATGTCTGTTATAGATTATTATTTAAATAACTATACTGAAACTAATAATACAAAAGAAACAAATAAAACATATAATAATTCTATTATTCAAACAGAAGAATTAGAAAAAGGTTATCAAAAAAGATTAAAATAATCTTTTTTTTTATATTCAAATTTGATAAAATATATAAAGGTGGTAAGATGGACAGTAAGTTAAAAATGTTACTTGAACAAATTAATTTTGATATAGATAAATATGACTACTTTAATAATGGAGAATTAATTAAAATAGTTGGTAATAAAGAAAAAACTAATTATCATTTTTATATAAAATTGAATACAAATTTACCATACGATATATATATGGATTTTTATGATAAATTAAAATCTAAATATAATCAATTTAAAGATATTAAATTGATTATTACGGTTTCAAATGAAAATAATGAATATTTAACTGAATATTATCAAAATTTTATCGATAAATATAAAAAAGATTCCCCACTTGTTGGTTTATTTAAAAATAGTAAACTAAATTTAAATGAAAATTTAGAAATAAATGTAAATAACAAAGCAGAAGAAATGAAATTAAAAAGTATTGTTTTTGATTTGGAAAAAGATTTTTTTAATGTTGGATATAATAAAAAAATAAAAATAATTATAGATGAAGAACAAAATGAACAAATATTAGAAGAAATAAAAAAAGATTTAGAAATAAATATTCCTGATGTTTTAGTTACTACTGAAAAAGATGATGAACCTGAACCAAAAAAGACAACTAGGAAATTTCCAAGAGCTTCATTAATAGTTGATAAAGAAAATCCTAATGTTATTATAGGAAGAGTTATAGAAGATAATATTACTAGATTAGATACAGTATTTGAAGAAGAAAAATTAATAACTGTTGAAGCTAAAATATTTGCTGATATAGATGTTTTAGAAACAAAAACAGGACTTAGGATAGTAACATTAAAAATAACTGATTTAACTGATAGTATGTACGCTAAAATGTTTATTAATACTGATGAAGAATTTCAAGCAATATCAAAATTAAAAAAAGGTAATTGGTATAAAATAAGAGGTAATATAAAAGATGATAAATATTCAAATGAGTTAACTCTTATGATTAAAGATATAAATATTAGTGATTATAAAGAACCAAAACTAATAGATGATGCTCCTATTAAAAGAGTAGAATTACATGCTCATACAATGATGAGTGGAATGGATGGAATAACTAAAGTTGACTTAGGAAAACATACATGTGAATTAGTAGAAAAAACGATTGAAATGGGTTATAGAGGTGTAGCTATAACAGATCATAGTGGTTGCCAGGCTTTCCCAATTTCTTTTGGAATAATTAAATCACATAATAAAAATATTAGAAAAAAAATAGCTTCAGAAATAGAAGAAATACAGAATAGTTTGAATGAAGAAAATGACGAAAAAAAGAAAAAAGAATTACAATTGCAATTAGAACAAAAATTACAAGAGCAAAAAAATCCACCAATATTTAAAGGGTTATACGGTACAGAATTAACATTAGTAGATGATACAGTAAATATCGTTTTAAGACCAACTAATGCTAAATTATTGGAATCAGAATATGTAGTATTTGATACAGAAACAACAGGATTTAATGCCGGTGGTGCTGATCAAATGATAGAAATTGGTGCTGTTAAAATTAAAGGTGGGGTTATTACTGATAAGTTTGATGAATTAATTGATCCACAAAGACATATACCAGATAAAATAACTGAATTAACATGTATTACAGATGAGATGGTAAAAGGAAAAGATAATGAAGAGCAAGTAACAAAAAGATTCCTAGATTGGGTAGGAGATTTACCAATGGTAGCCCATAATGCCAAATTTGATGTTTCATTTATTGAAATGGCTATGAAAAAATATGATTTAGGAACTTTTAACAATACTGTTATTGATACACTTGAATTATCTAGAACCTTAGATCAAGGATTTGCTAGACATAGTCTATCAGCTTTAGTAAAAAGATATAATGTTCCATTTGAAGAGGATGCTCACCATAGAGCTGATTATGATGCTGAAGGTACTGCTTTAGTTTTTCATAAAATGCTTCAAAAACTAGATGCTCGTAATTTTGAAACAATTGATTCATTAGATAAATTAGTATCAAAAGAAGAAATTCACAAATTTGGACGAACTTATCACTTTAATGCCATTGCTATAAATAAAAAAGGATTAAAAAATTTGTTTGAAATAATATCTCTAGCAAACACTGAATATATATATAAAACACCTAGAATTTTAAGAAGTAAATTAAATGAATTAAGAGAAGGTATACTAATAGGTAGTGGTTGTTATCAATCAGAAGTCTTTAGTGAAGCAAGAAGTAAAGAAGGGGAAGAATTAACTAATATAATCAATTTTTATGATTATGTAGAAGTACAACCACCTGATGTTTATGATCATTTATTACAATTAGGTGATTTTAAAGATAAAAGAGAATTGGAAAATCATATAAGAAAAATAATAGATGCGACTAAAGAAGCAGGTAAAATAATAGTTGCTACAGGTGATGTTCATCATTTTAAAAAAGATGATAAAATTTATAGACAAATAATTGTAAATCAAAAAGTTCCTGGTGGTGGAAGACACCCATTAGCTAAAAAAGAAATTACTAATATTCCATCTCAACATTTTAGAACTACTAGAGAAATGTTAGATGATTTTAACTTTTTAGATGATGCACTAGCCTATGAAATAGTAGTAGAAAATACTAATAAAATACTTGATATGGTTGAGGAAATAGAAGTTATACCTGATACAGGAGGTACACCATTTTCACCAAGAATAAAAAGCGATGATGGAAAAAGTTATTTAGATTGTCCAACCGTTGTAACAGATTTAGTATATACAAAAGCTAGGGAATGGTATGGAGAACAATTGCCATATTTAATAGAAGAAAGAATTGCTACTGAATTGTATGGAGATATCGTATTAAATACAATTAAAGAAAATTTAAAAGAATTAGATGGTGAAGAATTAGAAAAAGAAGCTTTTAAACAATTACATGAAGTTATTTTAAAAGGTTTTGATGCCGTTAAAGCATTAATAAAAAATAACATCAAAAGTAATAATAAAGATTTAAGTGAAGAAGAAATAGAAAAAACTTTAAAAAAATCATTGGGTGGAATAATAGGTGCAGGATTTGATCCTATATATTTAATAGCTCAAAGACTTGTAAAACACTCAAATGATGAAGGCTTTTTGGTTGGGTCTCGTGGTTCTGTAGGTTCTTCTTTCGTTGCAACTTTAATGGGAATAACAGAAGTAAATCCTTTAGCAGCTCATTATCGTTGCCCAAATTGTAAAACAAGTTTATTCGAAGATGAAGATGGCAATCCTTTAGGAGCTGTTTATTCATCAGGATTTGATTTACCAGATAAAAAGTGTCCAAATTGTGATGAATTAATGATTAAAGATGGTCAAGATATGCCATTTGCCACTTTCTTAGGTTTTAATGCTGATAAAGTACCAGATATCGATTTAAATTTTTCTGATTTAAATCAAGCAAGTACTCATGCATATACCAAAGTATTATTTGGTCCAGATAATGTATATAGAGCAGGTACTATAGGTACTGTTGCTGATAAAACAGCTTTTGGATTTGTAAAGGGATATTGTGAAGATAAAAATATTGTTATGCGTAATGCTGAAGTTGAAAGATTGGCACAAGGATGTACAGGAGTAAAAAGAACAACAGGACAACATCCAGGTGGTATAGTAGTTATTCCAGATTACATGGATTGTTTCGATTTTACACCTTTTCAATTTCCAGCTGAAGATCCTAATGCTGAATGGCGAACAACACATTTCGATTATCACTCAATAGAAGAATGTGTCTTAAAATTAGATATATTAGGTCATTCAGATCCAACTCAATTGCGATTAATTGGTATTCAATCTAATACCGATATTATGAAAGTTCCATTAGATGATAAAGATACAATGAGCATATTTACATCTACAGAAAAATTAGGAGTTACAACTGATCAAATTTTGTGTAACACAGGAACGCTTGGTATACCAGAATTTGGAACTCCGTTTACAATTAAATTAGTAGAAGATACTAAACCAAAAACTTTTGCCGAATTAGTAAAAATATCAGGTCTTTCACATGGTACTGATGTATGGCTTGGTAATGCTCAA
>CANRLQ010000051.1 GCA_947631525.1 uncultured Bacilli bacterium
AAAAAATCCCCATAGAATATTTTGATACATTTGTCAAAATTCCTAGGGGTTAATAATTTTGTCATAAAAAAATCAGAAACGATAACTCATAAATGTTAACAATTAGATGCATATTATTTAAAATAAATAATTTTAAAGATTTAGAAAGTATGATAGAATTGTATTAGGTGGTGATATTTATGAACAAAGTATTCCTATATTTATATCCGATTGAAGAATATACAAAAATGTTTTTGTTTCATAATGATGAGCTATATGATAAAATGAACATAAAACATCCTCTTCCTATACTGAATGAATGTATTCAAAAAAGGTATAGAGATAAAGGTTTGCAAGTCGTATTTGCATTATATCCTGATAGAAATATATTTGGAATTACACGACAACCACAAGATAAAATTATTTATACGGATGTTACTTTTGATGAGGCAAGTGCATGTTATAGTGATGGTACTCAAAAAAAAAATTTTGTGCCTAAATATCCAAATGAGCAATTATTACTAAATCAACTTGGACATATAGATGAATTAGTTATTGGTGGGTACCATTTTAGCGATTGTGTAAAAAGAGTTGGAGAAGTCGCTATGGATATAGGAATAAATACAACTATCGATTTAGATTTAACAGATTTATTTTTTTCACTTTATAGAAATAATGAATATTTTCAAATAGATCAATATGATCCAAAAAGATATAAAGAATATTGGCAACGAAAATTAGAGCAACTAGGTAAAAAAAAAAGAATTTATAGAACAAGAGTTTCAAAAAATGTATGGAAATCCTATTTATGGATTCTATTCTGAAGAAACAGCAAAATATAAGAGATAAAATATAATATTTTTATTAATTATATCTCCTTGATTGTAATATTTTTATCTTTTAGTTGTAGATATCTTCCACAATTTCTCCATTGACGACTTTGTTCGAACTTATCGTTCACTTGAATATATTTCATCTCTAGATAGAGATGATTTTTTTATAGTAAAAATTTCCATAGGATTATTTTGATTACTGAGTCAAAATTCATAGGAAGTTAAATATTTTGTCAAAGATAAAATATAATATAAGTGGAATTTATTTATGAATAAAACTAATTTAAGAGACAATTTATTTGAAAAATGTTTTGATTGAAAAGTTTCTAAAGATATGTATGAACATGGAATATTTAGTGATGATACTATTGAATCCATTACAAATGATTATAATTGGAATAAAAAATGATAAACATAAAGATAAAGGTCGTTATGACTTTGAATTATAGTTTTTATAAAGAATGAATTACTCTATAAGTAGTTAAATACTATTAAAATTAGTGTAATTATGCTTGCTTGTTGTTATTTTAGTTATGTTATTTTGTTACCTTGATAAACTAATTTTTATAGTATAGAATAAACATCTAATATGTAATGATGATTTTTGTGAAAATTTAAACAATATAAATAATTTTAGAAGAATAGATTTATATGGTAATAGTTTTATCGGTGATGAATATAATGATACCTTTGTTATTGATAAGTATAAGAATGGTTAATTTTATCTTGTAATTACATCTAATGGAACAGGATGGAATCATGTTAGTGTGACTTTGCATAGAAAAAATGTGCTCATATTAAAAGGTGTCCATCATTTGAAGAAATGCAGATAGTAAAAGAAAAAATATTCTCTGAAGAAGAAGTTGTATTTCACCTCATCCAAGAGAAGAAGATTATATTGATACTCATCCTTATTGTCTTAATTTATGGAAACTCAATAATCGTAGTATGATTATCCCACCCTTATATTCTATGAATGAGGATGAATTAACAGTAAATGCAGATTTTAAATATGAAGGCATTGTAAGAGTTAAAACTGGTGAAATCGATAGTTGGCAAGTAGCAAGAGTATATTGTTTTACTAAAAATGGAAAATTATAATTATCTCGAACTTGACAAAGAATATAATTTTAAGTTAGACAAAACTCATTATGTTAGTTATTTAAATTGTGACAGAAAAAGATTTACAAACTTTTTCTAAAAATAATTATGAAGAACACAAAAATCTTATGAGTAGAAAGAAAATCTTTAAAAAACCATAGAGCAAAGACTTCTAAAAAACAAACTGAAATACTTTCTGAAATAAATGATATTCGACCAAAACAAAAAAGACAATTCTCGGCATTTATAGCCTAATTGTCTTTATTTATTATAAAATATTTTTTACCTTGACTTTGATTGTGATTGATTGTATTCATCCTCACTAATTATTTCTTTTTCTTCCTCAGGTCCATCTTCATAATCTAGAATTTCATCTCTATTATATAAATTTACAATATCATAAAATTTTTCTTTTATATAATCATAACCTTCAGGTATTTCTGCAATACTATCAACAGGTTCACTTTTTTCTAATTCATAAACACCTTTATCATTTTTTATTACTTTATACCCATAATATACATAATGACAAACCCTCTCTTCACCTGTTAAATTTCCTCTATTGGGGTTACTTGTCCAGGAATAACCAATCATAGGTATATAATTATATGTAATATAATTATTTTTACCATCAGTATATGTTATAGGCATTGGCATAAGATAATAGTAACTATATCTATATTCTTTATAATCTGTTTGATTATCAGTAATATTATCTATTGAATTTTTATTATCATCAATTTTAAATAAATCTTTTTTATTTATAAATTCTAGTAAACTTTCTTCTTCTTCATTAACAAAAATATAATTATCTAATCTATTTAATCCTGATAAAGAACTTTTTTCACTAACAACATATCTACCAATATAATCGTCATTAATATAATAATGAGCGTGATTACCTTGTACATCACAAGGAACATTTTTAGCACAACCACTAAAGGATAAAAGATTAGTAATAATTAAACCTCCAATAATTATATTTTTAAATTGTTTCTTTCCTTTTTTTTCATTTAAATTGCCGTCAATAAAGTTATGATTAGAATCAAAAATTAACATCATTTCACCTCCAATTTATATAACATTTCATTTAATATATTTTTTTCACTAGCGGTTAAATCTGTAATTAATCTAGTATTCGTTCCATCAAATTGATATTTTGCTCCATAAAGTACTCCATCTAACTTATAAATTACATATTCTCCTAATCCTTGAATTTCAAATTTAGTAACTAATTCTGCGTTTTTTTTCACACCATCTACAGTATTAATTGTTATAAAATCATAATTATTATTTTTTGACATTTGAATTTTCCCTCCTAATTAATCTAATTATATCATTGAAATATCCTGTTTAATCATTATTTTTAAAAAAAGTTATATAATCTAACTAGTTGATTTACTTAATCTTGGAAATATAAATTTTCGAATATAAGTAAAGTTATCGCTCCAGTGACGAATCTGTTCGAACTTTTCGGACATTCAAATATATTTCATCTATATTAGAGATGATTTTTTATGCAACAAAAAAAATCCCATAGTAATTTTGTCAAAGACAAACTACACTCTAAAATTTTAATAAAATTTAAATCATAAGAGATTAAAATTATTAACAGAAAATAACGAATCACTTAATCAACAAGTTGATAAATTAAATAAAAAATATTAAGGAAATTGATAATTCAATACTTATGAATAAAATTTTTGTTAAAAAAAGACAAAAGATTTGAAGAACTTGCCAAAGAATTATATGAACACGGTGCTTTAGATGAAGAAGATTTCAACCTTCTTCAAGATAACAAAAATACTAACAATAAAACTAAATCAATAATAGAAAAAAATGATATTGAGCGATAAGTTAGTCCTCGTTATCATCTTTTTGTGAATCTTTTAGTTTTTTCTTCAATTTATTAAATACAAATAATTTAGCCTGGTCTATTTCTTCAGAACTTGGAGTGTTAAGAACATTATCACAATTTGGGCAGAAAAGTCTTGGACTGCCATAATGCCTGTTACCATGTTCCCATACCATTGTTAAATCTCCATCACAGTTAGGGCAAATTGGTCTAAAGTTTTCAATATCAATTTTTCCAGAATAAGTTGTCGTGTAATTCCAAGTATATAAAATATTCTTATATTCATCTTTAATGTAATCACTATACCATGTTTTAGAACAATTATTACTATTTGAATAATTATAAATAAGCATAATAGTTATAATAAAAAATACTATTACTATTAATATTATCCATATAGGCACTCTAAAAAGTAATAAACTTTTAATAAAATTATAAGCCCATTTCCAAATTATTATTGTTGCATCAATTAAATTTATATTGGAAATCAAGGAAACTATTATTGAAGTAGCCACTTCTACTATTACCGCAGTAAAAACTGATATAAAAAATTTTTTCAATATCTCCACCTCATTACTACATAAATTATTAAGAACTCTATTTTTTATTAACTAATTGAATTTCTTCTAAATCATTAGGAACAATGACATTACCATTGAATACACTTTGTGCTTCCTCTAAATATAAAGATTTTCTATCAATACCATGAGATTCTTCAGTGTGATAAAGTATCAAGTTTTTAACACTCAATTCATCCATTGTTTTAGCAGCACTTAAAGCCGTTGAATGATTCTTTTCATAAGCATGAAATATATTTTCTTCTCTATCTAGACAAAATGCTTCATGAGTTACATAATCAGCACCTCGAACCCTTTCATTAAGTAATGAATTTAAGGTTTCATCTCCTAAAAAGACAAATCTATTATCATCTAGCGTACATTCAAATCCAAATTGCTTTGTTCCTTTTGCAAGTATATCAAAAAATTCGTAATCAATACCATTTATAGCATATTTATCACAGTCATTTAATACAACAAAATTAGTGATACTGTAAATTGCTTTCATTAAAACAGGCGGTAATATATAATCAGATACTCCTTTTATTGCTTCATATACTACATCATTACAATAAATGTTAATCTTTTCTTTAATTTCTCCATGCATTGCCATCCTACTCATTTTTTTGAACATCCATATAAGCCCTAAAATATGGTCAGTATGACTATGAGAAATAAATACATTTCTGATTTCATCTAGTTTAATATTAGCTTGTTTAAGTCTTTTAATTATTTCTATACTTCCACCTGTATCAATCAAGAATACTCCCTGTTCATTTTGGATAGCAAAACAAGTATTATATAAATTTAGTGTCCCACCATTACCAGTTCCTAACATAATTATCTTTGCCATAAGCTTTTTTCCTTTCCTATCTTATCCAATTCCTAATTTTTCTTTTTCTTCTTTTGTGAACATTAAATTATATGGATCATATACGAAAAATCCTTGTCCCTTTTTATAACTAGCTAATGATCCAAAACCCATTTTTTTAATATTATAGTCAACTAATGGTACTTCATCAAAGATAGTTTTTATTTCAAATTTTCCATTTTTCTTTTCTTCTTCATTTTTATATCCTACAATGCAAGGAAATCCATCTTTTTTAAAATATTTCTTCATATAATTATAACTGAATAAAATATTATGCTCATCAATTAATGATACTTTTTTATGCATTTCAAGATGCATTTTTTTACATTTTATTAATATGTTTTTTACATCAATATCAGATGTTAATGCTTTTATATCATCTTTTACAATTTTTTTTAGGCCATTCCACTTTAGAAGGGATTCTCTTGTAATATAAAATTTTCTAACCGAATTTTCCATATTGTCTTGCATTGAGGTTATAGGAATTTTATAATGATCAGTGTAATGCCTTAAATGATAAATGAACCTATATTCAAAATAATTATCAAAAAAATTTGATTGGATTTTTTTTACTTTAGTATATTCATCAGATGTTTCTCCAAAAAAATCTTTAATATCAACTTCATAATAAGTTAAATAATTATTGAACATATTAATATAATTCATAAATAACCTATTCACTTCTGTAACAACAAAATGTTTTTGAAGTTGGTTTACTAATTTATATTCACGATTTTCTACTTTCTCTATAAAATTAAATAAATCATTTATAGCATTTTCAAGCATATAATAATAATCACAAAAAACATTAAACTTTCCAATAATTTGACTACAATCGTATATTACATCAAAGTCTTTCTTTAGAAGTTTTTCATTCATTTTAATTTCATTTTCATTATTTGCACTTTTGGTTATATATGAAATGTGATAAGTCATAAGAAACACCTCATAAACATTTTATCAAAAAAAACACATTTTTTCGAGACATTAACCCAAATCTATGCTAAAATATCATTATGATTGATATTTTATATATCAAATCGTTATGTGTGAAAGTTGTAGATATCTTCCACAATCGCTCCATTGACGAATCTGTTCGAACTTTTCAGACATTGATATATAAAAATGAAATCGTTCAATTGATATTTTTTATAACCATAAGGTAATTTTGATACACTTGTCAAAATTCCTAGAGGTTAAATATTTTATCATAACAAAATATTTAAAAATAATATGGAGGTTTTGAAATGAATCAAAAATTAGTTCAAATAAACAATAACTATGGTGTAGTTTCAGATAAAAATGGAAATATAAGTTTTATTGAAAAAGAAAGTGATTCCTATAATTTTGAAGAAATACTATTAAAAGAAAATAATTTGGAAAAATTAAAATCAAAGTTAGAAAATTGTAAAAATCAATTATCGAGTACTAAACTAGATATGATAGGTGGTAATGTTTGTGGGATTATTTCAATAGCAATTGAAATTGTTTTATTTGCATCTTTACATTCAGTATTAACATTAGGAACTTTAATTACAGTAATGGCTATTTCCTATATTAATTTTAAAGGAATGGGTTTACTTATGTTTGGAACTAGAATAGGAAGGCATTCTAAGAAAAATAAATTAATTAATGATATTGAAAAAATGGAATTAGAATTACCTAAATTAGAAAAAGAACTAAAAGAAATCAAAGAAAAAAGTAAATATAAAGTTAGTATTTCAACTGTTGATGAAACTAAAAACTCTATTGAAAAAATTTATCCTGAAATTTCATTATCAATGGATAGTTATATTCCTGAAAAACATGATATGGTTAAAATTTTAAGTTTAACAAAAAAGAAGTAATTAATATACTTCGAAAAATTTTAACTAAAAGTGAAAGCTGTGGGTATCTTCCACATTTGCTCC
>CANRLQ010000052.1 GCA_947631525.1 uncultured Bacilli bacterium
TTCTCATATTTTTCTTCACCTAATTTTTCTTTTAACCAAGTATCAACATTATATTTAGCATCATCATATTTATCATTTATAAAATTTGATATAACTATATATTTATCTTTAATACTCTCTTTATAATTAGGAATCTTATTTTCAATAGCCCCATCTACTCTATAATATATATTTAAAATAATATCTTTTGTTTTATTTGATAAATCATCAAAGGTAATACCATTTATATCCTGATCATACCAAATAAAGCCTATCATAGTTGTCATTATAGTACCAATTTTATCTTTAACTTTTTCAATATTTTCTTGATTTATAAGATTATCTATATCCATACTCATCTCATTAAAATAATTTATTATTTCTTGCTCATTTTGTTTTTCTTCACTATTTTGTTCTTTTGAATTTATTTTCTCTGTTGTACTTTGTTCTGTTGTATTTTGTTCTGTTGTATTTTGTTCTGTTGTATTTTGTTCTGTTGTAATTTCTTCTTGTTCTATTTTTGATGTATTATCAACATTTTTTTCTATATAAATATCTTTATTTTCATGACAACTAGTAGTTAATAAAATTGAAGAAAAACTTAATAATAAAATTGATTTTTTAATACTAATCTTCATTTTCTATTCTCCTTTTAGAATAAATACATCCACAATAATTTTGACGATATAGTTTATAAATCTTAGAAAGTTCTATTGATCTTTTATAACCATTTTTCTTTTTAAAATCAGCATATAAATATTTTACACCATATTTGTTTTCTAGATATTCACCAATTTCATTTATCTTTAAAGCATTTTTATAAGGACTTATTGATAAAGTTGTTGTGAAATAATCATAACCTAATTCTTTAGCTAGCTTAGCTGTTTCTTCTAATCGTAATTCATAGCATTTAAAACATCTAGCCCCGCCCTCTTTTTCATTTTCAAGACCTTTTACTATTTGTTCATATTTTTCTTTTTCATATTTACCTTCAATAATATCTATTTTATTTTGACCTTTAAATTCATTTATAAATCTCTTTTGTTCATTTAATCTTTTATCAAATTCTTCTTTTAAAGTTATATTAGGATTGTAATAAAAAATTGTTATATCAAAATATTTTGATAAATATTCTAAAACATAACTACTACAAGGAGCACAACAACTATGTAAAAGTAATTTCTTCTTTGTAGTTATCATACTTAAAATTTCATCTAATTTTTTTTGATAATCAATTTTCACTATATCACATCCTGTATACTATCATCTAAGAATAATTTTTTAATATTTTTCTTTGGTAATAGTATTTGAACATTCCTTACAATTTTTATATTATATGTATCAGTATCTTCCACATATTTTTCTCCATCTAGACTCCATCCCATTTCTTGTTTTTTAGCAAATTTAACTTCTAATTTATTTGTTTTATAAAAGTAAAAACCTGGAGCCTTAGTTATGTCTGATGTAGTTAAAAAATATAAACTTTTAGCCATATCTTTTTTAGCAGTTAAATCACATAGTAATACTTCAAAAGTGTTATCATCTAGTTTAACATTTTTATAAAAGTTTTGAATACCAGCTATCCTATTGGCATTAGAAATTAGTATAAAAGAGAATTTACCTGATATTGTTTTTTCATTTATTTTATATGTTATATCATATAATTTAGTAGCACCTTTAAAATCTTTTAAACCTTCAATTAAATAAGCAAAATAACCATATTTTTTCTTTAATTGTCTTGGTGTATCATAAGAAATATTGATAAACTTTCCAAAGCCTGCTGAATAAGTAAATGGTTTATCATTAATAGTACAAATATCAATATTTTTAATCGAACCGTTTAGTAATAACTTCAAATTTCTAACTAAATTTTTACCATAACCATACATTCCACCAATATCATTAGCTGTTCCAACTGGTATATGAGAAATTAAAATTCTTTTTTTTCTTTCAAAATTACCTGTCATACTTTCGTTAAATGTTCCATCTCCACCAATAGAAATAACTAAATCTGTTTTCTTTAAATTTCTAACTATTTCTCTAGCATGACCTTTATATTCTGTTTTAATTATATTCGCATTATATCCATAATCATTTAATATTTTTTCAAATTTTAAAAGTTCTTTTTCTTTTATTCCTTTACCACTATTAGGATTATAAATAATTGTACAATTTTTCATAATATCACCCTTTAATCATTTAATATTATACATATTTTTTATAAATTTTCAACTTTTAAGCAAAAAAACAAGATTTATCGTAATCTTGTTAAAATTATTCCTCTTCATATACTGCTTCAATTATGTTATCTTTATTGTTTTTTTTATAAGTTTTCTCAACTGTTTTTACAGTTTTCTTTAATGTATGACATTCTATTATATCTAATACTGAATATATTAATATAAAAAGTCCTATTATTTTAGTTAAAATTACTGCTCCTTTAAAAGGATTAATTATAAGAACAATTCCACATATTAAGATGATTAAAGAGATTATAATAGAATTATTAGAATTTACTTCATATTTTTTTAAATTAATAGAATATTCTAATTTAGTAACACCATTTATAACCATCCAAATACCAATTAATAAAGGTATAATACTTCCAATCATATCAGGATTTATTATAATTATAAGTCCAAATATAAGAGCAAATACTCCACAAATAAAATCAAATTCAAGATAACTCTTTCTTTCTTTGTCAGTAAGAAAACTAATAACAGGAACTATTCCCCATAATATTAATAAAATACCAATAATATATGATATAGCATATAATGTTGTCTCTGGTTTTATTAGTAGAAAAAGTCCCACTATAAATAAAATTATAGAAAAAATCATTGAGGTTTTATACATATTTTTTATTTTTGTTTTTATTATATTCATAATACCCTCCTTATACAAATCAATTATATCATTTATTGTTTTATTTAGCAAATTTACCTTTTAGTATTCTAAGATCATTAATAATAGTGATTAATGTTATTCCAACATCGGTAAATACAGCTACCCACATATTAGCAATATCAAAAAACAATAATAGAAGTACTAATATTTTTATAAATATTGAAAAAACAATATTAAATTTTACAATATTACTTGTTCTTTTAGATATTTTTAAAGCTGATATTATTTTTTCTAAATCATCATTCATTAATATAACATCGCTTGCTTCTATAGCAGCATCACTACCTATTTGTCCCATTGATATACCAATATCAGATTCTAATAAAACTAAAGCATCATTTATTCCATCACCAACAAACATAACCTTATCATTCATTTTTATTTCTTTTATCTTTTCTAATTTATCTTGTGGTAATAGATTAGAAAAACTTTCATCTATTTGTAATTTCTGACTTACTTTTTTTACTATTTCCTCGTTATCTCCTGATAACATAATAATCTTTTTTATCCCATTTTGTTTCAATTTATTAACAATATTTAAACTACTTTTTTTAATTTCATCAGAAATAACAATAGTTCCAATATATTCGTTATTCATCGATATTAAAACAACTGTACCAATAAAATCTATTTTGGGATATTTAATATTTTTTTCTTCAAATAATAAATTATTACCAATTACTATTTCTTCGTTTTTTATTTTTAAAGTAACTCCTTTACCACTTATTTCCTTATAATTTGAAATCAATTTTTCATCTATTTTTTCTTGATATTCTTCTTTTATAGCAGTAGCAATAGGATGATTAGAATAAAATTCTGAATAGGCTGCTATTTTTAATATTTCTTCTTTACTTTTATTGAAAGGAATTATTTTTGTTACTTTAAAATTACCTTTCGTAATAGTTCCTGTTTTATCTAAAACAACTGTTTTTATTTTTGTAAATAAATCGATTACAAAAGAGCCTTTTATAATTAAACCTTGTTTAGAACAATTTGCGATTGCAAGAAAATAAGCAAGTGGTACTGATATAACTAAAGCACAAGGACAAGATGATACTAAAAATAATAAAGATTTATATAACCATACATTTAAGTCTTTTTGTAATATAAATGGTATTAATACTAAAAGAACTGATAAGAAAATAACAATTGGAGTATATACTTTAGCAAAACGCATTATGAATTTTTCCTGTTTTGATTTTTTTTCATTAGATTTTAATATTAAATTTAAGATAATAGATGATGTACTATTTTCCAATGTCTTTATTGCTTTTACTTCTATTAAACCAGTTAAATTAATTGAACCACTTAAAAGCGTATCACCAATATCTACACTTTTAGGTTTATATTCACCTGTTATACTAGATGTATCAATACTACTATTACCATTTATTACTTCACAATCAACAGGTATTTTATCACCAGGTTTTATCGATAATGTATCGTTAATCTTAATTTCACTTGTATTTATCTTTTTTAATTTTCCATCTTTTTTTAAATAACAATTTTCTGTTTTTAAATCCAATAAATCAATGATTGATTTTTCTGATTTATAGGTTGCTAATGATTCTATATATTCACCAATTTGATAAAAAAGCATTATAGCTACAGCTTCTTTTGTTTCATTTAAAATTAAAGCACCAATAGTTGCTAAAAACATCAGTAAATTTTCATCAAATATTGTCTTATTTTTAAAATTATCAAATATGTTTATTAGTACTTTATATGTTAATAAAATATAGACTAAATAAATTATAATATAATAAATATAATTGTTTTTTATAAAAAAACTAATTATAAAAAGTATTAGACTAATTATTATTTTTACTATATCTTTCATACTATCACCTATTATATTTTACAATATTTATTATTAACAGTCAAAAAAAGTTGAAAAAAATTTCAACTTTTTCATATTAAATTTATTTATCTATTTTTTATTTATAATTTTTTTACATTTTATCAAATTTTTGATAAATAATGTCAAAAGCTTCTAGAAATTTATCAATTTCTTCTTTAGTTGTTATATTTGAAATACTTATTCTGACACTATGTTTAGCACACTCTTCGTTATTTGTAACTTCTAGGACTGCTTTACTAATAGAATTATTAGCTGAACAAGCACTTTGTGTTGAAATATAAATATCATATTCTTCTAAAGCATGTTGTAATGTTTCAGGTTTTATATTAAGAACACTTATATTTAAAATGTTTGGAATACAATTTTCATTACTATTAATTGTTACTTTTTCATATTTACTTAAATTGTCTTTCAAATAATCATTTAATTTTTTGACATCATTATATTTATCATCTAAATTAGTTACAGCCAATCTTAAAGCTTTAGATATTGATACAATTAATGGATGAGCTGGTGTTCCACTTCTATATATAGTTGTTGACTTTCCTCCATGAATAAGTGGTTCTAAAGTTATATTTTCTTTTTTAATTAAACATCCTATTCCTTTTAATCCAAAAAATTTATGGGCTGAAAAACTGACTAAATCAATATCATCTAATTTTATATTAATTTTACCTATACTTTGTGTCATATCAACATGAAAGTAACAATTTTTATCTTTTAAAACTTTAGCAATTTCTTCTATATTTTGGGTTATTCCTGTTTCACTATTAACAGACGCTATTGTAACTAAAACAGTATCATCTGTTACTAATTTTTTTAAATCTTCTATATCAACTATTCCGTTTTTTGTTTTTACAAAATCAACAGTATAACCTAATTTTTGTAAATAACCAATAGGTCCATAAATAGAAGAATGTTCTAAATTAGTAGTAACTATATGTTTCCCTATACCTTGATGTTTTAAACAAATTCCTTTAATTGCTAAATTATTTGATTCACTTGATCCACTTGTATATATTATTTCACTAGGTTTTATATTAAGTATTTGAGCAATTTGTTTAGTTGCACTATTTTCTAAATCTCTTATTTTTACACCTAATTTATGTAAAGAATTAGAATTACCTGGAAAATCAATACATACTTTAGTAAATGTATCCAATACTTCTTTATTAACTGGAGTGGTTGCTGAATAATCTAAATATATCATATTATCACCTACTTAATTATATAACTATTTAAAATTAAAACATTTTATATGGTTTAATTTTACCTTTTTCTTTTTCATAATTTTTATAAATAGCTAAAACATTATTATTTTTTTTAAATAAAATCATATCTTCATTATAAACATTATCTAAAATTTGACCATTTTTAATTTTTTTCTCTAATTCATCATCTACTTCTATTGTATACATGTCTTTTAATATTTCTTCTATTTTTATTAAATTAAAATTATCATTTTCTATATCATTTAATGTATAACAATTATTAATACTAAAATTACCTTGTTTAGTTCTAATTAAATTTTTCATTGTTCCAATTGTATTTAATGAAATAGCTATATCTTGTATTAAACTTCGTATATAAGTACCTTTACTAACTAAAGTTCTTATTTTAAATACTGTTTTATTATCTTCATAATTAATATCACTTATAAGTTCTAATTCCTTTATATCGACTAATCGTTTAGGTAAAGCTACTTCTTTGTTTTGTCTTGCATACTCATATAATTTTTTACCATTTACTTTAACAGCCGAATATATAGGTACCGTTTGTTCATATTCCTTAGTCATTTCTTTTAATGATTTTTCTATTTCTTCTTTTGTTATTTTTACATTTTCACTTTTTAGTATATTACCTGTTATATCTAAAGTATCGGTTTTTAATCCAAGAATTATTTCAGCTTCATATTCTTTATAAGTAGAAGTTAAATATTCAACTAACTTAGTAGCTCTACCAACACAGATTACTAATACACCGGTTGCTAGGGGATCTAATGTCCCAGTATGTCCTACTTTTTTCGTTTGTAGTTTTTTAGATATAATATTTACAATATCCCTACTAGTATAATTTTTTTCTTTATTTACAAGTAATACCCCATTCATAAAATCACGTATAATCAATCTTATAGAAATATTAATTAATTTCTTATTGATTGATTCCTTTCTATTTAATATTTTTTTA
>CANRLQ010000053.1 GCA_947631525.1 uncultured Bacilli bacterium
CATTACCTGTTCCTATATCTAATATTTTTTTTATATTTTTATTAAGGGTTACAAAATTTGGCAACAATACAGAATCTAATGAAAAATTAAACATTTCATTATCTTGATATATTTTTAAATTTTCGTAACCTAATACATAATTAATGACTTCCATTTACTTGTTCCTCTATTATTCCGGTTGGTGTTTCTATTTTGTATTTTTTTTGTAATACATCTATACTTATTACTTTACCTTCACCATTTTCTGTTTGAACTGTTTGTCCAACTTTAGGACAATTTTTACGTAATTCACTATAACATTCATTTTCATATTTTAAACAACATAAAAGTCTTCCACAAACACCGTTTATTTTATTTGGATTTAAAGCTAAATTTTGATTCTTAGCCATAGCTATTGTAACAGAATCAAATTCATTTAAAAATCTAGAACAACATAATTTTTGACCACAAGTTCCTATACCACCAATTTCTTTTGCTTTATCTCTTACACCTATTTGCCTAAGTTCAATACGAGTATGATATATATTAGCAAGTTCTTTAGCTAAATCTCTAAAATCAACTCTATTTTCAGATACAAACTTAAAAATAAGTTGATCTTTATTGAAAGTATAGTAACATTCAATTAATCTCATATCTAAATTATTTTTTTTTATTAATTGTTGGCATTTATTAAATGCTTTTTTTTCTTCCTTCTTATTATTTATATAATTATTATAATCATTTTTAGTAGCTACTCTTATTACTTTATTTAATTTATTTTTTAATTTTGTTGTATCTATTGGATGTAATGGTGTTGCTACCTTACCAAAGCGAAGTCCATTTTCTGTTTCTACTATGACATTTATATTCTTTTTTAAGTTTAAATTATTTGTAGAAAAGTATTCTAAACGATCTTTATTTTCAAAAATTATTCCAACTATATTATCCATTCATTACATCCCCTATTTCTATAATTAATTTATCTAATAATAAATTTTGATTTGCGTTTACTTTTATATGATCTATCAATTCATTTATTATATTTATTTTCTTTATTAATTGATTAAAAGTATTATTATCACTTATATTTTTAATTTCATTTGTTAGCTCAAATATTTCTAAATTTCGATTTAGTTTATAATTTATAATATCTTTATAATAAAATAGTAATATATTATAAGATATTAAATAATCATTTCTATCTTTTATATTATTATGCCATAACTTATTTGTCATTAATATTGTATCAGTTCTATTTTTTTCTAAATAATTTACAAATTTTATAGATGTTTCGATTAATAATTCTAAATTTTCTGTATTACTATTTATAATTGATAATATCTTATCTAATGTTGACATATTGTCATAACTATTTTTTCTATTTAAAGATATTATTTGACATCTAGATACGATTGTATCTAATATTTGATATAAGTTATTAGTTACCAAAATTGCCACTATATTTTCTTCTGGTTCTTCTAAAAATTTTAATATTGAATTAGCAGCTTGGACATTTAATTTTTCGGCTTCATTTATTATATATATTTTTTTATTATTTTCAAGACTTTTTTTACTAAAATCTAATTGTAGCTTTTCTAATTGCTCCTTTTTTATCCATAAACCATCTGGATTAATTATTTCTAAATCTAAGCATATATTTCTATCTATTTTATCACATTGTGTACATTTACCACAAAGTTCATTATTACTATAATTTTTAGGACATAATAGATATTTTACAAATGCTAAAATAAGTTTATCTGCATTTTCATAATTATTTTTTTCAAAGATATATGCATGAGAATATTTATTTTTTTTTACAGCATTTATTAATATATTATATATAATTTTTTGATCTTCTACATATTCATCAAGCATACTTTCACTTCCTTAAAATATTAGTACTTTTATTAATATAAGTGCCAATAAAGATGGTACTCCTAAAAATGTTAATATACCAACTGTTATGGCATTTATTGATATTATTAAACCAAATGAAGAAGCTATTAAATTATAACCATACAATATAAATGAACTAAATATTATTTTCTTTATTAAATTAAATAATTTTTTTATCATCTTATCACCTAATAAAGAATATGTTGGACAAATTTTATTATGCTACATCTTTTCTATCTTCCAATGCCATTTCAAGAGTTAAAGAATCTATATATTCCATATCTACACCAATTGGAATACCATGAGCTATTTTAGTTACTTTAACTGGCATATTTTCTAATAATTTAGATATATAAAGTGCTGTTGTTTCTCCTTCAATACTTGGTTTTACAGCTATAATTACTTCACTTATGTTTTCTTCTTTGATTCTATCAATTAACGATGATATATTAATATCTTCAGGATTTATTCCATCCAATGGAGATATTAAACCATCTAAAACATGGTATAATCCTTTATATGTTTCTAATTTTTCAAATAATGATATATTTTTTGGTTCTTCTACTATACATATTGTAGTTTTATCTCTATTAGTTGATTTACATATTTCACATAAATTTTCTTCTGTAAAATTATGACATTTTGAACATTTTTTTATTTTTGTTTTAGCATTTATTATTGATTCGGAAAATAAATCTATAATTTCTTTATCTAAATTTATGGTTGCTAATGCTAATCTCTCAGCTGTTTTTTCACCTATACCAGGTAATTTTTTATAACATTCTATTAAATTATTTAAAGAATTGGGATAATTTTTCATTAGAACAATCCTGGTAATCCTTTTGTATATTTTCCTAAATTTTCTTCTGTTGATTTATCAATTTTCTTCATTGCATCATTTAATGCTACTACTAACATATCTTGTAATAATTCTATTTCATCTTCTTCTATAGTTTGTTGTTCAATTTTTATTTCAACTATTTCTTTTGTTCCTTTTACTTTAACTGTTACTAATGAAGATTTTCCTTCAAATATTTCATTATCTATTTTTTCCTTTTCTGACATCATATCTTTCTGTAATTTTTGAGCTTGTTTCATCATTGCTTGTATATTCATTTTATTCCTTCTTTCTTTTAATTATATTGAATTATATCATTAAAGTTTTGTTCTAATTCATTTGATATTTCATTTTTTTTTAATTTTGTTATTAATTCATCTGGTTCTTCTTGATTTTCATATTTTTTTAATTTATTATTAAATTCATTTTTTATTTTTGACCATTCAGTTGTATTAACTGATATTACTTTACAATTTTGACCAAATATTTCACTAAACATTTTATCTATTTTCTCAAGTTGTTCATTAAATTCATTTACTATTTTATCATTATCAAAAACAAATAAAAAATGATTGTTTCCATAAACTTTTAATTCTCCATCAAATACCATTGATGCACAATTACTATAATCTGGATTCATTAACATTATTTTTAATTCATCCATTCTTTTTTTATAGTCTAATAATTGTTTTTTGTTAAAATTACACAAACTGTTATTTATTCTTATATTCTTTATTTTTTTTAAAATATCATAATCAATATTTTCTTTTTTAACATATTCTTTTTTTGCTTCTTTTGTTGTATCTAATATTGTTTGTTTTTCTGGTTCTTTTTTTATTTTTTCTTGTATTTGATTATTTTTTTCTAACAAGGATATTATGGTTATTTCAAATATTATTCTTGTTTTATTTAATTTTTTCATATTATAAATTGCATCATTAAATTTTTCTATATAATATAATAATTTATCTAATTTAAGTTTTTTATCTATTTCTTCATATATTTGATAATTTGAATTTATTTGTTTTAAATATTCTAAAGCTTCTTTATATAATAACGAATTTCTTAAGAATAATATTATTTCTTCGGATAATTTAACAAAGTTTTTTCCATTATTATCATAAAAATCTATTTGTTTAAATATTTCTTGCTCTTTTTTTTCTATTATATTTAGTATAAATTCTTTTATTTGTTCTTGAGGTAAGGTACCATTTATTTCATGTATATCATCGATTGTTATTTTTTTATCACAATAAGCTATAGCTTGATCTAATATACTTAAAGCATCTCTCATTCCACCATCAGCTAATCTAGCTATTTCAATTATTGCGTCTTCATCTATATCTATTCTTTCTTCTTTTACAATATAATTAATTCTTTCCACCATTTTTTGAGTACTTATTTTTTTAAAATCAAAACGTTGGCATCTTGATAATATTGTATTAGGAATTTTATGAGGTTCTGTAGTTGCCAAAATAAATATTATATGTTTAGGGGGTTCTTCTAATGTTTTTAATAATGCATTAAAAGCTCCTGTTGATAACATATGTACTTCATCTATTATATATATTTTATATTTTCCCGTTGTTGGAACTAAATTAACATTATTTTTTAATTCTCGTATTTCATCTACGCCATTATTAGATGCTGCATCTATTTCTATAATATCTAATGATTGATGATTATTTATTTGTGTACAATTAACACATAAATTACAAGGTGTTATATTTTCAGATAAATTAGTACAATTAATTGTTTTAGCAATTATCTTAGCTATACTTGTCTTTCCTGTTCCTCTTGGTCCTGTAAATAAATATGCATGAACTAGTTTATTATTTTTTATAGCATTTTTTAATGTTTTAATTATTACATCTTGACCTATTGTTTCATCAAATGTTTGTGGCCTATATTTTCTATACAATGTTTGATACATATATATTCACCTCGTAGTTTCTATTATATCAATTTTTTATTTTATAAACAAATTAATTTTTTTATAAAAAATAATGTTCCACGTGAAACATTAATTTCTTTTGTTTTGAAAAAATTGTTGTAATAATTTTAAATTTTTTTCTTTTTGAATATGTTTTATTATTTCAATTTTATTTTTTTTAAAATAATTATTATTTTCTATATTTCCAAAATTTTCATTTGAAACAGAATATACAATTTTATTAATTCTTGATTGTATTATTGCTCCAGTACACATCATACATGGTTCCATTGTTGTATATAATGTACAATCATCTAAATGCCATGTTTTTAATTTTTTTGATGCTTTTTGTATTGCTAATATTTCAGCATGTTCTGTTACCATTTGTCTTTTTTCTTTTTTATTATATGCTTTTGCTATTACTTTATTATTTTTAACTATTATACATCCTACGGGAACATCTCCTTTTTTATAAGCTTTTTTTGCTTGTTTATAAGCTAAATCCATATATATATTATCATTCATATTTTTCTCCTATTTAAAAAGCACACACATTTAGAGGTTCTTAAGGCTGCTATCTTCCGATTCTGACCTGGTTCAAACATAAATGTTGTGCTACATATAATATATAATATTATTAAATTAAAATCAATGTTTCACGTGAAACATTATAATTATTTTTTTTGAGTTGGTTCAACAATAGTAGAAAAATTTTCTTCATAACTATTCATTAATGAATATATATAATAAATATAATCAAAATTTGAATTTTTATAATAATTTTTTATAAATATTTCTTTTATTTCTTCTTTTGGTTTTAATATATAAATAGAATAATCTTCATTTATTTTTGTTAATAATAATTTATCCAATGTTATTGTTTTTTTATTTAATAAAGTAATATCTATATTTTGTAATAAATTTTTTATTGAATTTGATTTAGAAATTATTTCATCTATATTATCATTAATACCATTTTTTCTTATATATTCAATTAATTCATCATTTTCTAAAACCGCTAAACATATTGATAAAATTTTTTTATTTTTTTCTATATTTAATTTAGATATATTCATATAATTTTTCCTTTCTAAAAATAATATTATATATTTATTTTTAAAATAGTCAATTAAAAAAATAAAAGAGAAAAATTAATTATTTTCCTCTTCATTTATATTTTCTTTATAATTTTCTTCTTGAATTGTAGTTACTGTACTAACTTTTTGATTATCTTTTAAATTTATTAAACGAACTCCTTGTGCTACACGACCAGTTGTTGATACTTGGCTTATTGGTAATCTTATTATTATTCCATTATTAGTTATAATCATTAAATCTTCTGTTCCTTCTACTGATTTAAATGAAACAATATTTCCATTTTTTTCAGTTATATTTAATGCTTTTACACCTTTACTTCCTCTATGAGTTTCTCTATATTCTTCTATTTTTGTTTTCTTTCCATAACCATTTTCTGTAACTACTAATATTTGTTGATCATCATTTGCAATTTCACAACCAACACATATTCCTTGTCCTACATCTATTCCTCTAACACCAGTTGCTGTTCTACCAGTTAATCTTATTTCTGATTCTTTAAATCTTATCATTCTACCATTTGATGATGCCATCAATATTTCATTCTCTCCAGTTGTTTTTTTAACACTTATTAATTGATCATCATCTCTTAAATTAATAGCTATTTTACCATTTTTTCTAATATTATTGAATTCTTCTATCTTTGTTCTTTTAATTAATCCATTTTGTGTACAAAATACAATATATTTAGAATCATCTTCATTGCTTACTTTTAACATGACTTTTACTAATTCATCTTTTTCAAGAGGTAATAAATTAATAATTGGTAAACCTTTTGATTGTCTATTAAATAATGGTACTTCATATCCCTTTATACGATAAACTTTTCCTTTATTTGTAAAGAATAATAGATAATCATGTGTTGTCATTGAAATTAAATTTTCAACAAAATCTTCCTCATTTGTAGTCATTCCTTTTATACCAACGCCACCTCTATTTTGACTGCGATATGTTTCACTTGTTATACGTTTTATATATCCTTTATTAGTTAGTGTAATAATTACATTTTCTACTGGTATCAATGATTCATCTTCTATATAATCAAGTGCTGTCATATCAATTATTGTTTTTCGTGGAACAGCATATTTTTCTTTTATTTCAAGTAATTCTTGCTTAATAATATTTAATATTTTTTCTTCACTTGCTAAAATTTCTTTTAATTCTTTAATT
>CANRLQ010000054.1 GCA_947631525.1 uncultured Bacilli bacterium
AAAGATAATTTTTATCAAAAATATGGTGATATTTTAGATATTCCTAAAACATATATATATAAATGTTTTACTAAGTTAGAAAAAAATAAAATAAAGAATTTTATGTATCCTTTAATATTAAAACCAGGTGATGGGATTTTGTATTATGAACATAAATTTCTAAATCAAGCTAAAGTGTATAAATTAAAAAATTATGATGAATTAGTAGATGTAATAAAAACAATTGAAAGTTCTGGCTATGATGGTAATTTAATTATTCAAGAATTTATACCAGGCGATGATTCAAATTTATTTGATAGTATTTTTTATGTTGACAAAAATCATAATATTCAATTACAATCATTTGCTCAAATTGGTCTTCAAGAACATTCGAGTACTGGAGTAGGTAATTGTACATTATTGATAAATGGCTACAATGAATACAACAATACTAATATAATTGTTAATAAATTAAAAAAATTTTTAGAGCAAATAAATTATAATGGAATAGCTGAATTTGATTTAAAATATGATTGTAGAGATAAAAAATTTAAAGTATTTGAAATAAATCCAAGACAAGCAAGAAGTAGTTATTATCTAACTGCCTTAAATTGTAATTTGATAAAATATTTAGTAGATGATTTAATATATAATGAAAAAAAAGAATTTAAATTTTTGAAACAAGAAATGTGTTTAACTTTTGTACCAAAAAGTGTTATTAAAAAACATGTTTTAAATACTAAATATAAAAAAGAAGTATTTAAGCTATATAGAAAACACAAAGTAGTAAATCCTTTAAAATGCAAAAAAGATAAAAATTTTAAAAGAAAACTTTGGCTTTTTGTTAGAGATTTAAATTACAATAAAAAATATAGAAGAAATGAGTGGTAAAAATGTGTGGTTTTACAGGCTATATAAACAAAAAAGAAAAAGATAAAAAGGTAATTGATAAAATGAGTAAGTTAATTGAACATCGTGGACCAGATGATTATTCCTGTTACGAAGATAATGATGCTGTTCTAGCTTTTAGAAGACTTAGTATTATCGATTTAAAAAATGGAAGACAACCAATGTTTAATGAAGATGAATCATTAGTAATTATCTTTAATGGTGAAATATATAACTTTCAAGAATTAAAAGAAGATTTGATAAAAAAAGGCCATAAATTTAAAAATAATAGTGATACAGAGACTATATTACATGGTTACGAAGAATATAAAGAAAAAATAGTTGATAAATTAAGAGGTATGTTTGCTTTTGTAATATGGGATATAAAAAAGAAAGAGATGTTTGGAGCAAGAGATCCATTTGGAATAAAACCATTTTATTATACAAAACAAAATGATACATTTATGTTTTCATCAGAAATAAAAACGTTTTTACCACATCCTGATTTTAAAAAGGAACTAAATAAAGAAGCATTAAAACCATATCTAACATTTCAATATTCAGCTTTAGAGGAAACATTTTTTAAAGGTGTTTATCGTTTAAAACCAGGACATTTAATTAAATATAAAAATGGTGAAATAACTATAAAAAAATATTTCAATTATAAATACAAAGAACAAAAACAAGAATTTGAAAAATTAGTTGATGAATTAAACAATGATATAAAAGAATCAGTAAAATATCATAAAATAAGTGATGTTAAAGTAGGTGCTTTTTTATCAGGTGGTGTTGATTCAAGTTATGTTGTATCTATCCTAAAGCCAAATGAAACTTTTTCAGTAGGTTTTGATTATGAAAAATTTAATGAAACAAATTATTCTAAAGAATTATCTGATTTATTAAATATTGAAAATAAAAGAAAATTAATTAATGCAGATGAATTTTTTGAAGCATTACCTAATGTACAATATTATTCTGATGAACCACATGCAAATTTATCAGCTGTACCCTTATATTTTTTGTCAGAATTAGCTAGAAAAGATGTAACAGTTGTTCTTTCTGGAGAAGGAGCAGATGAATTATATGGAGGGTATGAAGAATATTATACTTCTACAGTTTTTAAATGTTATAAAAAAATACCATATATTATTAGAAAAGGAATTAAAAATATTGTTTCAAAATTTCCTTATTTCAAAGGGCAAGGCTTTTTAATCAAAGGTGGAAAAAAATTAGAAGAATATTATATTGGTCAGGCTTTCATTATGGATGATGATGAAGCCAATAATATTTTAAACAATCAATATAAATCAAAATTATCATTTAGAGATATAACAAAACCATATTTTGATGAAGTAAAAGATCAAGATGATGTTACTAAAATGCAATATATCGATATGAATTTATGGTTACCAAATGATATATTACTTAAAGCTGATAAAATGACAATGGCACATTCACTTGAACTTAGAGTTCCATTTTTAGATAGAGAATTGTTTAAAAAAAGTATAACTATTCCTACTAAATATAAGATAAGTAATGGAACAACAAAATATGTTTTAAGAAAAGCAAGTGAAAAAGAAGTACCTTTAGAGTGGGCTAAAAGGAAGAAAAAAGGTTTCCCAGTTCCATTTTCAATTTGGATTCGTGAAGAAAAGTATTATAAAAAAGTTAAAGAAATGCTTGAAAGTGATATATGCAAAAAATTCTTTAATCAAGATATTGTTTTAGATTTATTAGAAAAACATTATCAAAATAAAGAAAATAATGGAAGAAAAATATATACCATTTATTCATTTCTTATATGGTATAAAAAATATTTTATTGAATTAAATAATTAATTATTGAAAAAAAGATTTATTAATGTTAAAATATAGTTATATTCATAATAGGTAATTGGTGGTGATAATATGGACATGACAAAGGTATATAATGTAGATGAATTTAAGGATGCTGTAACTTTAGCAACTTTAAAAGAAGTATCTAATATTTTAAGTGAAAGAGGTTATAATCCAATTAATCAAATTGTAGGTTATTTGATGAGTGGTGATCCTGGATATATAACATCATATAAAGATGCTAGAGCCAAAATAACAAGCTTAAATCAAACAAAAATATTAGAAGTATTAGTAAAAGAAGTTATTAAATAATGCGTTGTTTAGGATTAGATTTAGGAACACGAACACTTGGAATATCGATAAGTGATAAAACAAATACTATTGCTTCTGTTTATAAAACAATAAGATTTGAAGAACAAAATTATAATGTATTATTTGAACCATTAAAAGAAATAATTGAAAAAGAGAATATAACAAAATTAGTTTTAGGATTACCTAAAAATATGAATAATTCATTAGGCTTTAGAGCTGAAGAAACAATTTTATTTAAAGAAGAATTAGAAAAAAAGCTAAATATTGAAGTTGTATTGCAGGATGAAAGATTAACTACTATTGAGGCAAATAACTATTTATTAAAATCGGATATGTCGAGAAAAAAAAGAAAGCAAAAGATTGATTCTTTAGCTGCTAATATAATACTTCAAACATATTTAGATAAAGAGAAAGGAAAATTATAATGGAAGAAAAAATGACTTTTAAAGTATATGATGATGAAGGAAAAGAAATAGAATGTGAAGTTTTATTTACATTTGAATCAGAAGAAACTAAAAAGAATTATATGGTTTATACTGACAATACAAAGGATGAAGAAGGTAATATTAAAGTATATGCTTCAATATATGAACCAGATAAAGATGAAACTAAATTAGAACCTATAACTACAGATCATGAATGGAAAATAATTGAAAAAATATTAGAAGAACTTCAAGAAGAAGCAAAGAATGCTGCTGATGGTGAAGAGGAGCAATAATCCTCTTTTTTAATTATGAAAAAAAGAAAATTAAAAATCATTCCTTGTTTAATTTTTGGAGTAATTTTATTATTAATCATAGCTGTAGTATCCCTTTTTATAGCCTATAATGTAGGAATTAGTAAGGTAAACAATAGTGATAAAGTAATAGAGTTTAATGTTCCTGAAAATGCCACATATTATTCTTTATCTTATAATTTGAAAAAGAAAAATTTAATAAAATCAGAATTTTTTTATAAAATATATTTAAAATTAAATAAGCCAAGTAATTTAAAAGCAGGTAATTATAGTTTAAAATCAAACATGGATTTAAATGAAATTATTAAAATATTAAGTAATGATCCAAATTATAAATCAGATATCAGAATAACCTTTAAAGAAGGTTTAAATATGAGAAATATAATCAAAATTATAACTCAAAATACTAAAATAACAGAGAGTGATATTTTATTAAAATTGAATGATGAAAATTATTTAAATGAGCTTATAAAAAAATATTGGTTTTTAACAAATGAAATAAAAAATAAAGATATTTATTATTCATTAGAAGGATATCTATTTCCCGATACATATGATTTCAACAAAAATGTAACAATTGATAAAATTTTTGATGCAATGCTTGATAATACACAAAAAAAATTACAACCATATAAAACTAGTATTAATAACAGTAAATATACATATCATCAATTATTAACACTTGCTTCTATCGTTGAATTAGAATCAGTTGGTAATGATCGTAGTGGAGTAGCGGGAGTATTTTATAATAGACTTAATAATAATTGGTCACTTGGTAGTGATGTTACAACCTATTATGGTGCTAAAATAGATATTAATGAAAGAGATTTATATCAAGCAGAATTAGATGATTATAATGCATATAATACAAGAAATAGTCAAATGGCCGGTAAACTTCCAATTGGTCCTATTTGCAATCCAGGAATTGATTCAGTAGCTGCTGTTTTAAATCCGACAAAAAGTAATTATTTTTACTTTGTTGCTGATAAAAATAAAAAAACATATTACAGTAAAACATATAATGAACATTTAGCTATTATAAATAAGCTTAAAAAGGATGACTTATGGTACGAATATTAGATTTAGAGATATATGCTAAGGAAAATAATATTCCTATAATGGAAAAAGATGGTATAGAGTTTTTGCTTGATTATATAAAAAAAAATAATATTAGAAATATGTTAGAAATAGGTGCAGCTATAGGCTATTCTTCTATACGTATGTGTTTAGTTAATGAAAATGTTAATGTTACAACTGTTGAAAGAGATGATATAAGATATGAAGAGGCTATTAAAAATATAAATTTATTTAATTTAGAAGATAGAATTAAAATATATCATTGTGATGCTTTTGAATTATGTTTAGAAGATAAATATGATTTAATATTTATAGATGCCGCTAAAAGTCAATATATTAAGTTTTTTGAGAAATTTAAAAATAATTTAAGTGATAGTGGTGTTATTGTTTCAGATAATTTAAATTTTCATGGATTAACACATACAAAAGAAGAAATAAAAAGCAGAAATGTAAGGGGTATTGTTAGAAAATTGAATAATTATATTGATTTTCTAAAAAATAATAATGAATTTATAACAAAATTTTATGATATTGGAGATGGAATATCTATTAGCAAAAGGAGCAATTAAATTGCTTCTTTTGTAGAATTTTATCAAAAAAATTCATAAAAAGTATTGTCAAATCATAAAAAATAATGTATACTTTAATAGTCATATATTTATGGGCCTATAGCTCAGCTGGTTAGAGCGCACGCCTGATAAGCGTGAGGTCGATGGTTCAAGTCCATTTAGGCCCACCATTGTAGATAGCAAACTCGGATACTTTCGAGTATAAGAATAGATTACTAACTAGAAATAGTTAGTTTTTTTCTACCTAAAAATAAAGAAAAAGTAATAATAATTTTTGAGATAGTAACTAACAAGTTAAAGATAAGCAAATATAAAAAATAAATGAACTATACAATCAAACACAAATTAAATATTAAATTAGAAGAAATAAAAATATTATTAATATAAAAAAAACAGTTTATTAAATAATAATTTACCTTTGTTTAATGAAAATAAAGAATAATATAATTAATACGATACATAGTATAAAATTCTATTTACAAAATAAACATTTTCTGCTACAATATGATACAAATTTATTTAAATGGGGGCTGTAATCCACAGATATAAGATACTTAATAATTGGTAGGTATCTTTCTTATCTATTTTAGTTACTCTTAAAAGTTTGAGTTGAAGTAAACCTTTTAATAAAAGCAGGCTTAAATTTCATAAAGGAATAATTGTTCTTTTCAAGGAATAACTTAAGGTTTATATAATAATACCTAGTAACTTCAAATTCTATTCTTATTTCTTGATTATTATCTAAAGAATTTAATAAATTAAGTAATTGAATAAATCCTTCATTTGTGTTTGTGAATGATAAATTTTATTAAATTACTTCCCCTGTTTTAGTAAAGATTAAACAATAATATTTGTATTTGAAATATCAATACAAAAAAATACATAAAAATACCTCCAATTAATTTTTAATAAACTTGTATGTTTTACAAAGGACTTCTATTTCTGCATGCACATAAGATATAAAACGTCAAAGCTGTAAAAAAATAGAAACAAATCAACAGTGTTTAAAATATTATAACCAATTTTATTTATAAAAATATAAAAGAAAGGGATCTAATAAGTGAAAAAATTACATAATTAGATTATAAGTGTTAAAAATGAATCAGGATTTAAAAATAATAAAGAAAAAGTATGGAGAAGAAATGGCAAAATTATGCCGAGATTTTTTTCCAACTTTATTAGAAATAGAAGGATTACTATCAGAGTTACTTCTAACTCACTTTGAACCAAATCATAGTTTATATGAAGATATTATAAATCAACAATTAGAAAATAGATTTAAAGATTATATTTATAGCTTAGTAGATGTAGAAGATAATAATGAAATAAAAACATCTAAAACACCGGAAGAATTATTAAATGAAGCAGGATATGATTTATATGAATGTAAAAGTGAAGAAGAAATACAAAGTTTTAAAAAGTATTATTCTAAAGGAGAAGAATTATGTACT
>CANRLQ010000055.1 GCA_947631525.1 uncultured Bacilli bacterium
ACCCCCCCCCCATTCTTTTTACTTTTTGTTAACATTCACTCTACCTACTTTCTTTTATTATTTATCTATCTTTTATTATACTAAAAAAACTAGTCTTTTTCAACTAGTTTCTTGGTATAAATTAAAATCCTTGAATTAAACAAATAACAAAGAAGATAGTCCCTAACAAGATAGTAAGTCTTGTTATAAATAATTCTCCTCCACGTTCTTTACGATTTTTAAATAAACTACTACTGCTACCAGTAATAATATTAGATTCTTCTGCTTTTCCTGATTGAAGAAGAACGATAGCAATTAGTAAAATTGATACAATAATTAATAATATATCCATGAGTAACCTCCTAACTACATAATAATTTAGCATATTTTATTTGCTTTTGCAAGTTTAATTAATATTAAAATCACTTATATTACCTATATTTTTATATTCAATTGTAATTAATGATGTATTAATATTTTTATTAATAGCTTTATATAAATTAGTAACATCAATTTCTAATTTAATTATATCATTATTTTTTTCATATTTAACTATCTTATAATCAACAGTAATGTTATCTTTAAATAAATTTAATTCTGATGTATTTAATAAATATTCTGTTTTTTTACTACCATCATTATATGTTATAGATTTAGAATTTTGTTTTTGAGTTAAAATGTTTTCTATTTTATCCAATTGAAAATTTAAAAAATTTAAATTATTTAATAAACTATTTTCTAAAATACTTTCATTTAAAATCGTATTATTTTCTATATTAATTTCCTTATTTAATTCAATTATTTTTATATTTTCTTTATTTTTATAACGAATACCTTCTATATTAAAGTTTTTATTATTAATATTTATTATTTCAAGATATTCATAATTATCATTATTATTTTTTTTATATTCATCATGAATTATTTTCCTTGGTTTATTTAAAGAACTTATATTGACAAATATAATAACAGAAAACATAAACAAAAAATATAGGCATAACTTTATTAAAGCTTTTCCTTTAGGATTTTTCCATGTTTCTTTCAATGTTTTAAAAAAATCTTTTACTTTCATCTTTTACTCCAATATTTTTCCAATAATACTATTTTTATTTTGTAAGCCATTTAAAAAATCAGAAACTTTCATTTTACTTTTACCTTCAATTTGAATTTGTGTTAGTATTATCTCACCATTACTTACTTTAACACCTATACCATCTGGATAAATTTTAACAATTTGTCCATCTAATTTATCTGAATAATTTCCTTCACCTATTTTAGATTCCCATATTTTCATTCTTTTACCTTCAAATAAACAATAAGCTCCTGGCCAAGAATTTAACCCTCTTATTTTATTGTATATTTGTTTTTTTGTGTTACTGAAATTAATTTTTTCAGTTTCTTTATCTATATTAGGAGCATATGTTGCTTCTTCTGAATTTTGTTTAGTCCTTGATGCTGTTTTATTAATTATACTAGGTAATGTTTCAAGTAATAAATCTCTACCTAATATACTTAATTTATCATGTAAACTAGAACAAGTATCATTTTCTTCAATAGGTATTTCTTTTTGACTTATAATATCTCCTTCATCCATTCTTGGACTCATGTACATTATTGTTACTCCTGTTTTTGAATGACCATCTATTATAGCATGATGAATTGGGGCACCCCCTCTTAGTTTAGGTAATAAAGAAGCATGGACATTTATACATCCATACTCAGGATATACTAATAATTCTCTAGGAATTATTTGTCCATAAGCGGCTGTTATAATTAAATCAGGATGCAATGAGACAACTTCTTGCCAATCTTCTTTTATATTTTGAGGTTGTAATACTAATACTAAATTATCCTGAGCAAATTTTTTAACGGGAGATGGAACTATTTCTCCTTTTCTTCCAACTGGTTTATCAGGTTGAGTTACTACACCTTTTACATTATATTTTTCCATCAATGCTTCCAATATTGGTACACTAAATTCTGGTGTTCCCATAAAGACAATTTTTACATCTTTTTTTACTTTTAAATCATTTATATCTATATTATTCATATTATCACCTAACATATTATATTATCTATCTGTTTTTGAAAATTGTCACTATTTGTTATATAACTTCCTGATACTACGATATCAACATTTTTTACTTTCTTTATAGTTTCTTGATTTATTCCACCATCAACTTCAATAAAATAATTGTAATTATTTTGTTCTCTTAATTTAATTAATTGATCTATTCTTTTAGTTGTTTTTTCAATAAATTTTTGTCCACCATGACCAGGTTCTACACTCATAACTAATACTAAATCAATATATTCTAAAAATGGTATAATTTTTTTTAAATCAGTATCTGGTTTAATAGATAAACCAACTTTAATATTTTTTTCTTTTAAATAATTTATTATTTTTTTTACATCCTGATTTATTTCAACATGAAATGTTATAAAATATGGATGAAATTTTTCATATTTTTTTATGTAATTAATAACATCTTCAACCATTAAATGAACATCTAATTTTTTATTAAAATTTAATTGTTCATAATCATTATAGTTATCCACAAATTTTCCATCCATTACATCTACATGAATAAAATCAGTTGTTGTTTCATCTATTTCTTTAAATCTATTTTTATCTTTTATCGATAAAATTGATGTTGATAGTAACATATTTCACCTACTTTATAAAATTTAAATAATTTTCATATCTACTTTTTATTATTTCATTATTATTTACTTTGTTTTTTACTTCACATTCATCTTCTTTATTATGCATACAATCTCTATACTTACACTTATCCTTGTAAATATTAAATTCTATAAAATTATCTCTTATATCTTGTTTTGTTAAATCAATAAAACTAATATCAGAAAAACCAGGTGTATCAGCAATTAAACCATCCAAAATGTTAATTAATTCAACATGTCTTGTTGTATGTTTCCCACGACCTAATGCTTTTGATATTTCGGCGGTCTTAATTGATAAATTAGAATCTAAATTATTTAATAAAGTTGATTTACCTGCTCCTGATTGTCCTGTAAAAACAGTTATTTTATCTTTAAATATTTTTTTTATTTTATCAATTTCATTATTTAGATATACATCATAACCTATTTTTTTATAATACTTTACATATTCATCAATTTGTTTAAATTCATCATTATTTAATAAATCTAATTTTGAAAAACAGATAATAGGTTTTATATTATTGAATTCAATAATAGTTAATAATTTATCTAATAAATAACTATCAAAATGAGGTTTAACTGGTGTTACTATTAAAGCTTGATCAATATTACTAATAGGTGGTCTTACAAGTTCATTTTTTCTTTTATTTATTTTTAAAATATAATTATTTTTTTCATCAAACTCAACTATATCACCAACTAGAGGTTTTATTTTTTGATTACGAAATAAACCTCTAGCTTTGCATATATATTTTTTATTGTTACTTATAACAGTATAATCATTACTAATTAATTTAACAATCTTACCTGTCATTATTAATTATTACCTATCCCAGTTTGATTTGTATTATTTTCTGTAGTATTAATATCAGAATTTGTATTACCTGAATTTGTATTACTTGAATTTGTATTATTATTAGTACTATTATTTAAATCTGGTTGTGGTGTTGTTACAACTGGTTTCTTAGCAACTGTTATTGTTAGTGTTACTCCGTTTACAACTTTATCACCAGCTTTTCTACTTTGATAAAGAATTGTTCCTTCTTTTTCTGTTGATGTTTCTTTTTCTTTCTTTACTAAAGTTACTCCATTTTCTTTACAGAAATCTTCTACTTGTTCAACTGTATAAACCTCATTTACAAAATCTGGATAAACAGTTATAAATTCAGCTATTGTAAAGGTAATTGTATCCCCTTCTACTAATTTAGTTCCTTCTTCTACATCTTGTTTTAAAATTATATTTTCCTTTACACTTGAATCATCTTTTTGATGTTCTTCTTTTTCTATATTAACAGTTATTCCTTTTCCTTCTAATATTGCTTTTTCTGTTAAGTAATTTTTACCAACATAATTTTCTGCTTCTATTCCTTCTTTTCCAAGTGACACGACAAGTGTAATAGTTGCTCCTTCTTTTAACGATTTTCCTGCTCTTGGAGTTGTTTTAATAACATAATCTTCTTCGATTGTATCATCATAAGCTGTTTTATCTTCTGGATTTACTTTAAGTCCTAATTTTTCTAATTTTTTAGTTGCTTCACTAATAGACATATTAGAAACATCAGGTATTTCAATAGTTTTACTTGATTTGTTAGGAAGAATAAGTACAAAGAATAATATTAAAGCAACTAGTAAAGCAATAATACCTCCTATGATAAAAGCAGTTTTATTACTTTTTTTATTTTCTTCTATTTCTTCTTCATCATCTAAATTAGCTTTATCTTCATTTCTTCTAACACGACTTCCAACTATTTCATCATCTTTTTCAAATTCTGGATATCTAAACATTATTTTTGGTTCATTTTTTCTTTCTTCATCTAAACAAGATATTATATCTTCTTTCATTTCTAATACACTATCATATCTATTTTTAGGATTTTTAGCTGTTGCTTTTAAAATTATATATTCAACAGATTGAGGGATACTTTCATTAATATCACAAACACTTGGAATAGGATCTTTCATTTGTTTAATAACTATTTCAACAGCATTTTCACCTTTAAATGGAACTTTTCCTGTTACTAATTCAAACATTAATATACCTAATGAATATATATCAGATTTAACACTTGAATTACCACCATTTGCTTGTTCAGGAGGTAAATAATGAACTGACCCCATTACAGAGTTTGTTTGTGTTAATTCATTACTATTTAAAGCATGAGCTATTCCAAAATCAGCTATTTTAACTAACCCATCATCTAAGATTAAAACATTTTGTGGTTTAATATCTCTATGAATTATTCCTTTTTCATGAGCATGATCAATTCCACTTGTAAGTTGTGTCATAATGTCAATTACTTCTGATAAAGTTAAAGCTCCTCTTCTTTTAATCAAACTTTTTAAAGTTCTTCCTTCAACATATTCCATAACAATGTAGTAGTTTCCATCATCTTCACCAACATCATAAATTCCTACAATATTAGGATGATCTAGGCCACTTGCTGCACTTGCTTCCCTTTGAAATTTCCTTACAAATTTTTCATCGGTTGCTAAATCACCTCGTAATATTTTAACAGCAACTTTTCTATTTAATATGGTGTCAATAGCTAAATAAACATTAGCCATACCTCCTTCACCAATATTTCTTACTATTTCATATCTGTCATTTATTTTTTGTCCTTTAATTATCATTTGTTTCAACTCCTTTTTCTAAGTATGCGACAGAAACGTTATCTGTTCCACCTCTATTATTACATTTGTTTATTATTTTTTGAACTTTCTGTTCAATAGTTATATCTTCTTTTAATACTTTTAATATTTGCTCATTATCCAACATATTAGTTACACCATCACTACATAAAAGTATTCCATCAACATCTGTTTCAACAACAAATATGTCCATATCTACCGTTGTCGTTGCTCCAAGTGCTTTAAGTAAAACATTTTTTTTAGGATGTTCTTTTGCTTCTTCTTCTGTTAATTCTCCCGATTTAACAAGTAAATTTACTAAAGTATGATCAACTGTCATTTTTTGAATTTTATCATTTTTTATTGCAAATCCCGATGAATCTCCTATATTACCATATAAAAGAAAATCTTTTGTTAAAACAGCACATACAAAAGTTGTCCCCATTCCTAAACTTTCAGGATGCTCTTCTGTATACTTATATATCAAGGCATTTATCTCGCTAGTTATTTCTTGAAGCCAATTTATAGCATCAGTTTTATTACCTATCGAACTCAATTTTATAAATCTTTCAGCTACATGAGTAATGGCAATTGATGAAGCTACTTCTCCACACAGGTGTCCACCCATACCATCCGCAACAGCCATAAGTATTTCACCTGCTTGATTTTTTACAATTGTAACATTATCTTCATTATGATCTCTAATTTTTCCTGGATCAGTTAAATAATAATATTTCATTTTTTCGCCTCCTCATAATTAGCTCTAAGTTGTCCACATGCAGCATCGACATTTGCTCCAAATTCACGTCTTATAGTTACATTTATTTTATTCTTTTTTAAAATATCATAAAATTTTAATATTTTTTCTTTGCTACTTTTTTTAAATTCCAAATGACTTGTTTCATTATAAGGAATTAAATTAACATAACAATTCATTCCTTTTAACAAAGTAGATAATTCTAATGCACATTGTTCACTATCATTAACATTATCTAATAATATATATTCAAATGTAACTCTTCTATTTGTTTTTTTTATGTATTCTCTTAAGGAGTTAATTAATTCTTTAATTGGATATGCTTTATTTATTTTCATTATTTTATTTCTTATGGTATCGTTTGGAGCATGTAATGAAACAGCTAAATTAACTTGTTTGCCATCATTTATAAATTCTTTTATTTTAGGTACTAAACCACATGTTGACACTGTTATATGTCTAGCTCCTATATCAATTCCTTTTCCATCATTGATAATAGATATGAATTTAATTATATTGTCATAATTATCAAATGGTTCTCCAATTCCCATTAAAACAACATGGGAAATTC
>CANRLQ010000056.1 GCA_947631525.1 uncultured Bacilli bacterium
GATAAAATTCAACAGTTTGAGAATATTTAGCAAAATCTTTTCCATATTTGTTCCATGAAATAAAACTATAAATTGACAATATAATTAATACTAAACAAATTGTTAAACAAATAATACCATAATTGCTAGTTTCTCCAATAAAATATCCATCTTTTAATGATATATTCAAAGTAATCGCATTGTCTAATTGATAATTGGATATATTTGCTTTTAATGTTTGATCATTTATTGAATAATTAATTTCTGAGGTTATTTTTTTGTTCCCTTTAAAAAAATTTATGTTTTCTTTAATAATATCAGTTGGCATATTTATGATTAAAGACATATTATCAATTTTTGTATTATTATAATTATCAAATAAATTGAATATAAATTCATCATAATTTTTGTTACTATCTTTACCCATATCATACCTATACATTATCTTATAAGTATGTAACCCACTGGAAGTTGTAGTTCTTTCACTACCAATTTTAATACCAATATTATCACTATTTTTATTTATTACAAATTTTTCACCTTCAGCTCTTAAATTTGTAATTTTTATCTTTTTTGTTTTAATTTTACTATTTGAATTATAATATTTTAACCATAATGGTATTGATTTATAAATTCCTTTAAAATTATTTCCAGGTATATCTATAGTTATAGTCTCTACAACATCAACTTTGTTATTTTTATCAACATCCATAACAACTTCATAATTTTTAATGTCAAATTCTGATGATATATAAGATTTATTATTTTTATATTTACTTAATTCTACCTTTGATACAAAAAAAGGAATAGTAACTAGTAGCAGTGACCATACAAATAGTAAAATTATTGTTTTTAATTTATTTTTATTTCTTCTCATACTATAAACTCACTTTAACATTTTGTTTTTCTTCTTCATTAGCCTTAAACATATTTTTTGATTTATAGCAAAATATTTTTGCTATTATATTGCTAGGGAACATTTCAACTTTATTATTAAAATCTCTAACAGTTGCATTATAATATTTTCTAGAATTAGCAATATCGTCTTCAATTTTACTTAATTGTTTACTTAAATTTTTAAAATTTTCATTTGCTTTTAAATCTGGGTAAGATTCAGAAAGTGCCATTACTTTAATCATGCTATTGGATAATTTTTCGTTTATTTTAATTTTTTCATCATCGGTCATAGTATCATAAACAGAATTTCGCATTTTAATTACTTCTGTTAAAGTGTTTTTTTCATGCGTAGCATATCCTTTCACTATTTCGACAATGTTTGGAATTAAATCCCATCTTTTCTTTAAATAAACATCCATTGTTGCAAATGCTTCTTTGACTCTATTATTTAATTTTACAAAATTGTTATATATAACGAATAATGCAATTAGAGTAATAACAACTATTGTTATAATTATGTATAGCCACATATAAATCACCTCTCAATTATAATTATATCATTTTTTGCTAAATTTTCTTTAAAAAAAGTTAAATATATGTTATTTATTTAACTTTATTACTTTGAAAGGAGGTATTGAAAAAGTAAGCAAATAATTAAAAGTGGTTTTAGAATAAAAAATTAAGCATATACGGTAGGACAAAAAGTAAACATTGAATTTATTAATAGATTAACAAGTAAATGTTATATAGTAACTATTTATATTAATGATAATGGCAATACTAAAACAGTAGAAAAGGGTATCAATTTAAAAACAATTAAATTTAAAACTTTGATTAATAAAGTTTTAATTATTATATAGTCTAGATATGGTTTAGTGATTTTTAATATTATGAAATTTTTTTCAAACAGGAGAATTTGATTAAAAACATTTCAAAAGACTAATTGAGATAATTAAAATAATTTGTACAAATTAAAAAAGTATTCACCGAGATGCTAAAAATATTTTATAAGATTTTCAATGAATAATGATAAGAAATAAGTTTATAAAAATTAAATTAATGATTAAATTTTTGATTATTAATAAAAAAACTTATAAAAAATTAAAAAAAGTGGTATAATTAAGTTCGTTGAGAAAAAAATACTGAGTCAATTATAGTCAATGAGTAGCTAAGTGCGTAAGTCCAATTGTATAAGGACTTACGTATTTTTATGTTCTAAGATAATTGAGGAGGTATAAATATGAAAGAATTAAACTTAGAAACAGAAAAAATTACTATATTAATTAAAAAATTTGCTATACCATGTGTTATTAGTATGATTGTTGCAGCTTTATATAATATTGTTGATCAAATATTTATAGGTTGGAGTGATGCTGGAGCATTTGGTAATGCGGCAACAAATATTGTTTATCCATTTACAGTTATTTCACTTGCATTTGCTTTATTAATAGGTGATGGAATTGCAGCTTTGTTTAATTTGTCTTTAGGAGCTAAAAATAAAGAAATAGCAAATAAATCAATAGGGAATGGTTTAATCTTACTTATTATGATATCGGTTGTATTAACAATTATAGGTTTAGTTTTTAACAAACAAATACTAGGTTTATTTGGTGGGAATCCCAAAGAAATTGAATGTTATAATTATGCAACTGATTATTTAAGAATAATATGCTATGGTCTACCATTTTATATTATTGGTCAAGGATTAAATGCATCAATAAGAAGTGATGGAAGTCCTAAATATGCAATGTTTGCAACAATTATAGGTGCAATATCAAATATAATTTTAGATCCAATATTTATATTTGTATTAAAAATGGGTGTAAAAGGAGCTGCAATTGCTACTATAATAGGACAGATACTAACATTCTTAATAAGTATTTATTATTTAAAACAATCTAAGAATTTTAAAATAACAAAAGAATCGATGAAACTAAGCAATAGTGTTTGTAAAAAATCAATATCTTTAGGTCTTGCTTCATTGATAACCCAACTTGCAATAGTAATTATTATAGCGGTTGCTAATAATTTAGTAAGTAAATATGGATATATGACCATGTCATCAACAGGAGAAACCTACGGAGTTGTAATTCCACTTGCTGTTATCGGAATATGTATGAAAGTATTTGGAATTGTTATATCTATTATTATAGGAGTATCACTTGGAGGTATGCCAATAATTGGTTATAATATGGGTGCAGGTAATATTACAAGAGTAAAAGAAACAATTAAATATATTTTAATAATAAACTTTGTTATAGGATTATTTGCACTATTATTATTTGAAATATGTCCGTCATTTATTATTAATATATTTGGCAATGGTAACTCTAAAGAATATATGGAATTTGCAAATTATTGTTTAAGAATATTTTTAGGTGGAATAGTATTTACATGCCTAATTAAATCAATATCTATCTTATTACAATCAATAGGTTCAAGTTTAAAATCTACAGTACTTGCACTTGCTAGAGATGTTATTTTCTTTGTTCCAGCAATTGTATTACTTGCATTAGGCAGTCATAATATAGTAATAATGTTATTTAGTGCATTAATTGCTGATACATTAGCATTTGTAACTGGGATTATTTTGTTAAGAAGTGAATATAAAAGAATTGAAAAATTAGAAAATTAGATTTTTAAATTGTCAAAACTTCATTAAATTTAATATTAAATGATTTATAGTATATAAGTCATTTATATAAAATGATATATTATTTAGTGTTTAAAGAACAAGGATAATGTGATATACTTGTTATAGAGATAAACTTTTTAGTTAAAATTTTGTTTAAATTATATTTTAATAGATTTATAGTTTTATTTTTATATTTGAAGTTTGCAATACTACAATAAAAAATTATAAATTAAATTAATTTACAATATATAAAAAAAACATGATATAATAGTTATAAATAAATTTAATGTGATATTTATCACTAGTTAGGAGTTACTATGAATGAAGTATATGTAAAAGCAAGAGAATTCAAAAAAAAATATCCTATGACAATATCATGGAGATTAAAGGCACATTCTAAAATTATTGTTACGCATTTAAATCCAGGTGAAGAAATAAAATATGTATTTGCTTGTCAAAAAAACGATAATCCACTTGATATTATTACAACTTATGTAATAGCACTAACTAATAAAAGAATATTGCTTGGACAAAAAAGACTATTATTTGGGTATTTTTTTACAGCTATAACACCAGATTTATTTAATGATCTAAAAGTTGAGATGGGATTAATTTGGGGTAAAATTAGAATTGATACAGTTAAAGAAGAAGTAGTTCTTTCAAATATTCAAAAAGAAGCATTAGATGATATAGAAACAATGATAACTGAATATATGATGGAAGAAAAACAAAAATATCCACAAAGAATTAATCAAAACTAAATTATTGATTAATAATAATATTTATGATATCATTTATATTAATAGGAGGTATGTATGATTAAAGAAAAGAACATAGTTACAGCAGTAATATTGTCAATAGTAACATGTGGAATTTATGCTCTTGTATGGTTTATAAATTTAACAGACGACATTTCATATGCTAGTGATGATAACAGTGTATCTGGAGGAATGGCACTTTTACTAACAATAATAACATGTGGAATTTACGGAATTTATTGGTCATATAAAATGGGTAAATTGATTGCTAGCGCTCAAGAAAAAAGAGGTATGCGTGTTCAAGATAATTCTGTATTATATTTAGTGTTGGATATAGTAGGATTAGGAATTGTCAATTACTGTTTAATGCAATCTGATTTAAATGAAATTGCAAAAAATTCAAAATAAAACAAACATACAAACTATACTATCATGTATAGTTTTACTATTATGTACATATTTTTTTAAATTCCCATGCATGATTTATGAAACAACAGGATTGTATTGTCCTGGTTGTGGGATAACAAGATCAATTATTGCATTAATACATTTAGATTTATATCAATCATTTAGATATAATCCATTGATATTTATCTTATATCCTGTTTTAATACCTTATATCATATACGAAGGATATATTTGTCTATTTAATAAAGATGATAAAATAACTAAAAAAATACCTAATAAAGCAATATATTTGTTATTGATTATTATAATAGTATATGGTATTTTAAGAAATATAGATTATTTTGATTATTTAAAACCAACTAAAATTTAATTTTTATATATAAACTATTTGCTTTTTTTTAATTTCATGTTATAATCTATTTAGAGTAAAGAGGGTAGATATTATGAAAGATATGACAGTTTATTACAATGGTGAAAAATTACCAGCACAAAAGATTCGTTACTTTGAATATAATAATTCGCAATATTTAATATATGATTTAAAAGAAGATAATGATGATAATTATGTAAAATTATATATTGTTAAATTAGATGGTAATATTGAACAAGTAATTGATGATGATGAATGGAATATTTTAAAGGATATGATTCAAGATATTGTTAAAGAAATTAAAAGTAATAATATTAAATCATTTAAAGATTTAACTGGTTCAAAGATAGATGAAATTGATAGTAATTACGCAAGACCATTTAAATTGAAAAAAGATTTAGTTGATATAATGACTTATATAAAAGGGGAGAAAAAAGAAATGGCTAATTCAAAAAAAGGAAATGATACAAAAAAAACAAGTAAATCAAAAGAAAAAGCAAAGGATTTAGAAGAATTAAATGAAGAAAAAGAATCAGAAGAAATCGATGATTCAAAAGAAGAAATTTTACAGAGACTAGAAGAATATCTAAAAAATCCAGTAGATGAATATAGTGATGTTCAGCCTACAACTACTGTAAAGCCTACTTATGAAATTATAAAAACAATGGAAGATTTAAGTGGGATAATAGAGCAATTAAAAGGATTACAAAAACAATTAGATGAAACAAATGATTTCTGTGAAGAACTAAAAAAAGAAAATCAAAATTTACAAAGAGAAAATCAAAATTTAGAAAATGAAATAAGTGAATATAAAAATAAAATAGATTATATTAAAGGAGTTATAAGAGATTTATAATTCCTTTTGTATTGTAATAAAAAAATATTCATAACCATACAATTAAGTGGGGTGAATATATGAAAAATGCGCTTAGTTATTACTATAATTTAAACCAAATTGATATTCACCACACAAATGGGATATATAAATTCACTTATAATAATGAAAATTATGTTTTATATCCAACTATTTTTAATGAAAATGAAATAGAATTATCTTATAAATTAAGTTTAATACTATTAAATAGAGGGGTATATACACATCAAATTATACCAAATAATAATAACAAATTATGTACTTATATAAATGATACAAACTATGTTTTATTAAAAGTATATTCAGATTTAAATGATAAAATAAATATAAATAATATTATAGATTTTTCTAATAATGCTAAAACGACAGAAACTAATTCTATTTTAAGAAGAGATAATTGGTATGATTTATGGACAAATAAATTAGATTATTTTGAATACCAAGTTAGTCAATTTGGTAAAAAGTTTCCAATAATAAGAGAAAGTTTTAGTTATTTTTTAGGTGTAGCTGAAACTGGAATTTCACTTCTAGTAAATAATCCAAATAAAAATAAAGGTCAAAC
>CANRLQ010000057.1 GCA_947631525.1 uncultured Bacilli bacterium
GTTGATTTATTTAATAATTTATAATCTTGAAAAACAACTCCTATTTTTCTTCTTAATTTATAAACTTTACTATTCCTTAATTTAGCGACATCTAATCCGCCAATTATAATCTTACCTTTAGTTGGTTTTTCTTCACGATATAACATTTTAATTAATGTTGATTTACCACATCCTGTTGATCCTATTACAAAAACAAAATCACCTTTTTTTATACTAAGATCTAAATTATGTATGGCAACCACACCTGTTTTATATTGTTTTTTTACACCTTTAAGTACAATTAAATCCACTATCTCACCTTCCTATTTACTACCATAAACTTCATATGCATCTGATACAACAAAAAATGCATTTTTATCTATTTTATGAATTCCTTCTTTAGCAAGAAAATATTCTTTAGTTGGTATAACACACATTAAAACATTTTGATTATTGCCAGTAAAAGCACCTCTACCTTCTAACACAGTTACACCATGACCTAGTTCTTTCAAAATAAAATCCTTAATTTCTTTATGTTTAGTTGTAATGATATAAAATGATTTTGATTGTGAAATTCCCAATATTACTTTATCTGTCATAATACTTACAATATATAAATTTATAATTGAGTATAAAACTTTTGTCCATCCAAAGACAAATACCCCACATAAAATAATTAAACCATCTGTAAATATCATTGCATTACCAAGTGATATTTTAGCATACTTAGATAAAATCTCATTTAATATATCAGTCCCACCAGTTGTGTAACCAGATTTAAATATTAAACCATATCCAAAGCCAGATATAACTGCTCCAAATAGAGCAATAACTAATGGTTCAGCACCTCCTATATCAATATAATTAGGAAATGAAGCCGTAAGTTGAACAAAAACAGGATATAAAATAGAACCTATAACACTTTTAGTAGTTTTTTCTTTTCCTAATACTATAAAACTTAAAACTAATAAAATAAATAAACCTACTGAAATAACAACTGATGGGGAAATACCATAAAGCTTATTTAAAATAACACCTATACCACTTACTCCATAAACGATATCACTAGGCAATATAAATAAATTAAATGAAGCTGATACCAAAAAAATACCAAATAAAAATTGTGCATATCTAACTAATTTATCATTTGAATAAACATCTTGCATTATATTTTTATAACTCGTTTTTTTTCTAAACATCTAAACACCTCTTTTTAAATTACCATTTATAAATATATCTATATTACCATCTAAGACACTTTTTACATCACTTGTTTCTACTCCACATCTATTGTCTTTTACTAAAGAATACGGATGCATAACATAACTTCTTATTTGTGAACCAAAGTTTATATCTGATAAATCACCTTTTATATTATTTATTTTTTCTTGTTTTTTTTGTATTTCTAAATTATATAATTTATTCTTTAATACTTTCATAGCTAGTTCTTTATTTTTTATTTGACTTCTTTCATTTTGACAAGTAACAACTATTTTTGTAGGAATATGAGTTATTCTAACTGCTGAATCAGTTGTATTAACTCCTTGTCCACCTTTACCACTACTTCTATATACATCTATTTTAATATCACTTTCTTTTATTTCTATATCAACATCATCATCTTCGAAAATTGGTGTTACATCAACTGATGCGAATGATGTATGTCTTCTAGAATTGGAATCAAATGGTGATATTCTAACTAATCTATGGACACCTTTTTCATTTTTTAAATAACCATATACATTTAATCCTTTGACTAATATAGTAACACTTTTTATTCCTGCTTCTTCACCATAATTAAAATCAATTACATCATACTTGTAATTCTTTATTGAAAAATATCGTGTATACATTCTATATAACATAGATGCCCAATCACAAGATTCAGTTCCTCCAGCACCTGGATGAATTTCTAATATTGCTCCTAATTTATCATAAGGACCATTTAAAAGTAATATTATTTCAATTTCTTCTAATTCATTACCTATATCTTTTATTTCAATTTCAACTAATTGTTTTAATTCATCATCATAGTTATTTTTTAATTCATTAATAATCTCTAGATTTGTTTCTATTCTTGTTTTTAATGTTTCAACCCTATTTAAATTACTTTTTATATCATTTAATGTTTGAATTGTTTCCTCAGCCTTTTTCTTATCATTCCAAAAGTCAGGCTTGTTTATTCTTTCTTCTAATGAATTTATTTCTTCTTTCTTTTTTTGAGGGTCAAAGAGACACCCACAATTCTTGAATTCTGATTTTATAATCGTTATATATATTTAAAAGTTCGTAGTTTTCCATTCTCTAGCCTCCTACTTTTTAATTATACCATTTTTCGATATTTTTTTATAGTTTTTTTTATAAGTTTACAAAATTTAACAATAAAAACCATGTAATTAAAATACATATATTTTTTCAATTTTTTAATTAACAATTCTATTATTTAATCAATTGAACTATAAAAATCATTAATATTTTAAATATTTTTTACAAACTAATATTGCTAAAAAAAATAATAGAAATTCTATTATTTTAAGCAATCAAATTATATTTTATTTTTTGTTTTATTTTTTTCTCTTTTCTTGAAACTTCTACTTGTGTAATTCCTAATATTTTAGCGACTTCACTTTGTGTTAAATCTTCCACATAACGTTTATTAATTAATTGTCTTTCTTCTTCTGTTAAATTATTTAATTCTTCTTTGAATGCTATAAGCATATTTATATCTATATCACTATTTTTAATGGTATCATGTAATGTTATTTCCTTACCTTCATTATTAATTGGTTCATCAATACTTTGAACAACATTAATTGTTTTTATTGCTTCAACTATATCATTATATGGTATATCTAAAAAATCAGATAATTCATATATAGTAGGTTCCCTCATTAATTTTTGACTTAAAAGTATTTTAGCTTTTTCAATCTGCAAATTTAATTTAGTTATATTTCTACTTATTTTTATTCCTTTATCTTCTCTGATAAGTTTTTTCATTTCACCTAAAATGTATTTATACGCATATGTAGAAAACTTAACATTTAAGTTTGGATCAAATTTCTTATAAGCTATTATTAAGCCAATAACACCAGCTTGATATAAATCTTCTTTATTTTTATAGCCTTCAAAATAATGCGTAAGTGAATGTATTAAATTACTATATTCCTCTATTTGTTCATTAGTCATATTATCTCCTTTCTAGATTGTCACTAAATCAAAAACATCTAATTCAGAATTTACTTCTTTCGTATAATTAAGTAAATGACTTTTTTTTAGTTTATTCATAATCTCAGATTCATTACCAACTATAATTAATTTCCCTTTATTATCTCTACATATTTCATAATTATAAAATAATCTATTTATTCCTTTTAAATCTATCTCCTTTAATTTAGATATATTTATAACAACATTCCTAATTCCATTTACTTTAATCATATCTATTACTTCATGATTAAATTTGTTAACTGTTTTTTGTATTAATCTTCCTTCTAGCCTAACAAATAAAATACCTTTCCTAAATTCTAAATTTATCTTTAACATTATTCACCTCGCAACTTTAATTTATCACGATTTAAATATAATTTATATAATTACGACAAAACTAGAATTTATTTTCATACGACTTTTTTTGCAAATACATATAAAAAAAGATGATTTTTACATCATCTAATCAACTAATAATCTTTTTGTTTTTTCATTTATATATAATTTAACTTTATAGTTATAATATTGTCCATAATCATATATTTCTTGCTTATTTAGATTTTTTATTATTTCTTTAACTATTGGGTGATTAAATCCAATATTATTATAATAATTTTCACTTTGTATATAGATTGTTCCTATTTTTTCTTCATCTTCATAGATTATATCTGATTTTTCAATACCATTTATTCTTATAAAGTCTGGATAATATTTTACTTCCATTTTTATTTCATTATCTTTTAAATTATTATCTATATTTATATCATCATAATGTATTTTTGTTTTTTCATCTATTGTTTCAGAATAACTAATTGTTTTTATTTTAAATTTGCTATTCTTTGGTAATGAATCATAAAAATTAAATCCAATTACATAATCAAATGTCATTAAACTACCAATAATAAATAATATTAAACCTACAATGAAAGGATATATATGTATTTTTACTCTATCAAATAAACCATTTAAAATTATATATATCAAGTATATACCCGATACTAATAAACCAATCAACAAAATAATTGGACCTATTAATAATATACCTTTGATTGTTAAATATATAAGTATACATAAACCAATTAACATACCAATTATAATACCAAAAGAAGGTAATAAAATTATCATAAATACCCATATTTTAACAATTAACATAATAATATCTGATAATTTATTATTTTGAGATTCAATTTTTTTATTCTCTTCATTATTTTTTTTACTTACTAATTTACTATCTTTTTCTTGATTTGCTGTTTCATTTTTTTGAATACTATTTATAAATCGTATAATAATAGCAATTATTACAGTTATAGAAACAACAAAATAAATAAATTCAATTAATATATTCCAAATATGTTTAAAAAAACTAAAATTTGTTGTTTCAAATAAAGATACTCCCAATTCTTGTATAAACATAAAAGGTATTTTTAATATTAATAAACCTAATAATAATATTATTAATTTAATTACAAATTCAAATACTTTTTGTAATGTTAATTTATTGTTATCTATATTTATATTATCTATGAAATCTTCTGTAGCTTTACTTACTTTTTTTGCTCCATTTTTAATAGCATTCTCAAAACCACCAATAAAATCTTTATTATCTTTATTATAATCTGGGTTTATTTTATAAACTTTTAATATTTCAAGAGTTAACTCTTCTATATTTCCAAATTCTTTAACTGCCTCTTCCTCTGTTTTACCATGTTTTACTTTTTGTTCTATAATATCTTGATATTCATTAATAATATCTTTTCTTTCGGTTTCACTTAAAACACTTAATTTTTGATCTAATATTTTCAAAAAATTTCTTTTATTCATTTTTTTCACTCTCCTTTATAAATTTATTAACTGATTTAGAAAAATCTAACCATGTTTCTTTCAATTCATTAACTCTTTCTTTTCCAAGTATTGTGATTTTATAATATTTTCTTGGAGGTCCTTCTGTTGATTCAACTAAATATGTTTCAGCATATTTTTCATTTACAAGTCTCTTTAAAAGTGGATAAATTGTTCCATCATTAACATCAACTACTTTTGAAACTTCTTCTATAAGCTCATACCCATACATATCTTTTTTATTTACAGATAATAAAACAATTAATTCAAGTACTCCTTTTTTAAATTGTGTATTCAAAATATCACCTCATTGATATCATTATATACCTACTACTATGTATTGTCAAGTACTAAATTATAAATAATACTAAATTAAAAAAATAATACTTATTAAAGTATTATTCTTCATCTTCTTTTTCCAATTTTACTAAAACTTCTCTTGGTTTTGATCCATTACTAGGACCAATTATTCCCCTTTTTTCTAGTATATCGATACATCTTGCTGCTCTATTATATCCTAATCTAAATCTTCTTTGTAAAAGCGATGCACTTGCTTTACCTTGTGTTACAACAAATTCGACTATTTCATTATAAAGAGGCTCTTCTGAGGCATCTCTATTATCTTTATCATCAACCATAGTTGTTGCTCGCATTTCTTCATCATCCATAATTAATGTTTCATCATATCTAGCAATTTGTTGCTTAATGGTATGATCAACTACTGCCTTTATTTCATTATCATCTATAAATGTTCCTTGAACTCTTATAGGCACATTTTCACCTTGAGGTAAGAAAAGCATATCACCTTTTCCTAAAAGTTTTTCTGCTCCAGCTGAATCTAAAATAGTTCTAGAATCGGTATTTGAAGCTACTGCAAAGGCTATTCGAGACGGGATATTTGATTTAATCAATCCAGTAATTACGTCCACAGAAGGTCTTTGAGTCGCAATAATTAAATGGATACCACAAGCTCTAGCTTTCTGAGCTATACGACAGATAGCAGCTTCTACTTCTTTTGGTGAGGTCATCATTAAATCTGCTAATTCATCAATTATAATTACTATCCTTGGAAGTTTCTCTGTCCCATTTTGAATCATTAATTCATTGTAAGTATCTAAATCTCTAACACCAGTTTCTTTAAAGAGATTATAACGATCCTCCATTTCTTTTAAAGCCCAATTTAAGGCTCCTTCAGC
>CANRLQ010000058.1 GCA_947631525.1 uncultured Bacilli bacterium
CATTATAGGTCTTTATTTTCTCTATGTAAAATGACTATTTTTAGTTTTTTTAGCATTTAAAAAAGCAAATTTTTGATATTTGCTTTGATCTTTTTGATTTTTGGTTTTAAAATTTTTTTATTTTTATTTATTCATTAAATTTCCTAAATATAAAGCTGTTCTAACCATTTGGCTAGTATAACTGTTTTCATTATCATACCAAGCAACTACTTGTACTTGATAGAAATTATCACTTATTTTAGAAACCATAGTTTGAGTAGCATCAAATAGTGATCCTTCTGTTATTCCAATAATATCAGATGAAACTAATTGCTCATCAGTATATCCAAAAGATTCATTACTTTGAGCTTTCATTGCTGCATTTATGCTTTCAGGTGTTATATCTTTTCCTTTTACTACAGCTGTTAAGATTGTTGTAGAACCTGTTGGAACTGGAACACGTTGAGCTGAACCAATTAATTTTCCATTTAATTCTGGTATAACTAATCCAATTGCTTTTGCTGCTCCTGTTGAATTAGGAACAATATTAATAGCAGCTGCTCTTGCTCTTCTAAAATCACCTTTTCTATGAGGTCCATCTAAAAGCATTTGATCCCCTGTATATGCATGAACAGTTGTCATAATTCCACTTACAATTGGATATTTTTTATTCAAATTGTTTGCTAGAGGTGCTAAACAATTAGTTGTACAAGAAGCAGCACTTATTATATTATCATCTTTAGTTAAAATATCTTCATTTACACCATAAACAATAGTTGGAACATCTTCACCAGCTGGGGCTGAAATTATAACTTTTTTTGCTCCTGCATCAATATGTGCTTGGGCTTTTTCTCTTTTAGTAAAGAAGCCTGTACATTCTAATACAACATCTACTTCTAATTCTTTCCAAGGTAGATTTATAGGATTTTCCTCTTTGTATATTCTTATTTTTTTATCATCAACTATAATTTCATCTTCATCTACACTAATAGTATGACCTTCATATCTTTTTTGAACTGAATCATATTTAAGTAAATGAGCCAACATATCAGGACTAGTCAAGTCATTAATTGCTACTACTTCATAACCATCTAGTTCAAACATTTGTCTAAAAGCCAATCTTCCAATTCTTCCAAAACCATTTATTGCTACTTTAATCATATTATTCCTCTTTTCTATTCTTTATTAAATGCACTTCCACCAATGAATTCTCTTACTATTGAATCATTTGGTATATTATCACTAGGAATTGGCAAAAAATTCCTTAAAAAGTTTATAAGTCTTAATGCTTCTGGATATACTTCATCATTTTCTTTTACATTAAATAATAATGGTTCTGCATATATTTTAAGTACACCTAATTCATATACTAAAGCAGAATTAATTACGTAATCAGCATTATCTTGGTAAGGGAAAACATATTGTTCCTCCCCTTCACGTATTTCTTTCCACATTTTCAATGTTTGTGATGCATCATATCCTCTAAACTTATTATCCCTAACTATTCTTCTTAATTTTCTTGTATCACTCGTATGAATACGATTGTGATTATCTATATTTAATTGTGTTAAAGGACTTATATATATTTTAAATTTATTTTTTCGATCAATTGACATTGTAAGATCATCATTTAAGGCATGTAACCCTTCAATTATTATTACATCATTTTTACCTATTTGATAGTATTTACCATTATATTCTCTTTTTCCTAAAATAAAATTATATTCAGGTATTTCAACTTTTTCACCATCTAATAATTTTGTTAAATGTTTATTAAATAATGTAACATCAACAGCATTTAAAGACTCTGTATCAAGTTTTCCATTTGGTAAAACAGGTGTTTTTTCTCTATTATAAAAATAGTCATCTATTGATATTTGATATGGATTTATTCCCCTACTTCTTAAATAAACTTGTAATTTTTTTGATGTCGTTGTTTTCCCTGATGAAGAAGGTCCGGCTACTAATACAATTTTAATATTTGATTTATTTTCACATATTTTATCAGCAATTTCTACTAATTGATTATTATAATATACTTCTGCTAACCTTATTAATTGATCATATTTACCAGTTGAAACTACAGCATTTAAATCAGCAGCATTACTTATATTAATTATTTTACCCCATTTTGTATAATCTAAAAATTTATCAAATAACATTTGATGATGTACATAGTCTAATGTACATTCTGGATTGTATGTCGTTGGATAACTTAAAACAAAACCGTTATCTTTTATATATGTTAACTTAAAATCATTTACTTGAGAGGTAGAATAAGCTAACTCACCATAAAAATAATCATAAATATCATCTATTCTATAAAGATTAATATAACTATTACTAATATATTTTAAAACATTTACTTTATCAAATTGTTTTTTCTTTTCAAAATACTTTATAGCATCAAATCTTGAAACACTCATCTTTTTAATTAATAAATCTTGCTTTGATAATTCAATCATTTTTTCTTCAATTCTTTTAATAACAGGTTTATCTATTTCTTCGCCAATTACTTCACAATAAAAACCTTTATCAATTGAATGTTCAATAACAACCTCTGTTTCTTCTCCTAAAAGTTTTTTTACCGCTACTACTAATAGAAATTGTAAGGTCCTTCCATATATACTATTACCTACACCATCACTTCTATCATAAAATTCAATATCATAACTTCTTGTTATTGCTTCATCTAATTCAACAATATCATTATCTATTTTTGCTACTAAGATTGGATAATTAAAATAATGAGCAAAATCTTTACTAATATCGACTAACTTGGTTCCTGACTCATATTCTTTTGCTTCGATATTTCTAAAATTAATTTTTATTGTTTTAGTCATAATATCCCTCTATTCTTTTATACTATATTCAGTATACCAAAAAATTAGTATTTTGTCACATCTTTTAATGAATAATATTTATATTTTTTAACTATTATAAATATAGAGAGGATGATACCATGAATTTAATACCTACGGTTATTGAAAGAAGTAGTGATGGAGAAAGATCATATGACATATACTCAAGATTATTGAAAGATAGAATAATTATAATTAGTGATGAAATTACTGATATAAATTCTAATATTATTATTGCCGAATTACTATATTTGGACTCGTTAAACAATGAAGATATAAGTATTTATATTAACTCACCAGGTGGTAGTGTTACAGCGGGTATGGCTATTTATGATACTATGAATTTTATCAAAAGTGATGTTTCAACCATTTGTGTTGGTATGGCAGCAAGTATGGGTGCTTTCTTATTATCAAGTGGAACTAAGGGTAAGAGATATGCTCTTCCTAATAGTGAAGTAATGATTCATCAACCATTAGGTGGAGCACAAGGACAAGCAACTGAAATAAAAATTGCTGCTGAAAGAATTTTGAAATTAAAGGATAAACTAAATCATATGTTATCTAAAAATACTGGTAAAAATTTAAAAACAATTGAAAAGGATACTGAACACGATTACTTTTTAAGTGCCGATGAAGCATTAGATTATGGATTAATTGATAAAATACTATAAAACAATTAGTTTTTCTAATTGTTTTTTAAAAAAATATTTTAGCCATTAAAATTGCTGATACTATACCTATTAAATCAGCAAATAAACCTGCCCATAATGCATATCTTATTTTTTTTATTCCTATACTTCCAAAATAAAGTGTCAATATGTAAAAAGTTGTATCGGTTGATCCTTGTATAATAGATGCTAAAAAACCTATAAAAGAATCTGGACCATTATTTTCAAAAATACTATTTAATATAGCTAATGAAGAATTTCCTGAAATTGGTCGCATCATAATCATTGGAAATATATCAGTTGGAACAAAACCTATTTTAATAAAATTAAATAAATCATTAAGTATTCCACTTTTAATAAAAATATTTATTCCAAAAATCATTGCTAATAAACAAGGAAACATTGTTAAAACCAAGTCAAAACTTTCTTTAGAGCCTTCTACAAATACATCATAAATATCTATTTTTTTTATAAACCCATATAAAATAATTATTAAAACAATTATAGGTAAAATTAGATTAGAAATATTATTCAATTATTCACCTTCTTTTTGCTAATAAACGATCAATTAAAAGACCTCCTATTGTTGCAAATAAAGTTGCTAAAATACAAGGTATTACAATTTTAGTTGGTGATACACTTTTATACATCATTCTTAATGATATTATTGTTGTTGGTATTAATGTCATTCCACTAGTATTTATAACTAAAAAGGTAATCATACTTCTAGAGGCTGTATCTTTTTTTTTATTTAATTCTTGTAATGATTGCATAGCTTTTAAACCAAATGGTGTTGCTGCACTTCCTAATCCAAACATATTAGCAATCATGTTTGATGACATTAAACTTAATGATTCGTGATTTTTAGGTATCTCTGGAAATAGTAATCTTAAAATAGGATAAAATAATTTTGACATTTTTTTTAGTAGTCCTGATTTGACTGCTATATTCATTATGCCTAGCCATAGAGCCATTACAGGAAATATTTTTATTACCATATCTAAAGCTGTTGTTGAACTATTTAATATTTCACTATTCAATATTTCTATTTTACCTGTTAATAAGCAATAGACAATTCCTATAATAATAAATGAACCCCATATTTTATTTATCATAAATTTTTAAACCACTTCTTTATTTTATTAAAAAATCCATCTTTTTTTATTTCTTTTTTTGAAATATATATATTTTCTTCATGAATTTTTTTATCACCTAAATATATATTAGCTACTCCTACTTTAATATTATTTTTTATTTTTCTAACTTTGTTTAATTCAACTTTAACAATGATATTACTTTTTTCATTCTTTTTTAAAATATAAGAATAATCATTTTTTATATATAAATTATATTTATCATAATAATAGTCATCATATACATTAAAATTACCTTTGGTTAATATTTTATAATTTTTATAATTTTTAAAACCATATTCAAATAAGTTTTTATGATCATTCCAATCATTTCCATCATTTAGAGTAACAGCAACTAAATTTAAACCATCTTTACTTGCTGTTGTAACTAATGTTCTTCTTGCTTTTTCAGTAAATCCTGTTTTCCCTCCTGTAGTATATTTGTATGTCCTTAAAAGTTTATTTTTATTAGTCCATGAATAAACATTTTTATTTGTTTTTAAATTATATTTTTTAGTTCCTGTTATTTTTTTAAAATTTTCATTCTTATATGCATAACTCATAAGTATAGCCATATCGTAAGCTGTTGAATAGTTTCCATCTTCTTGATCTAAACCACTAGGATTATTAAAGGTAGTATTTTTCATACCTATTTTTTTAGCTTTTTCATTCATCATTTCTACAAACTTATCTACATCTTTTCCTACATATTTTGCAATTGCTAAAGCTGCATCATTACCACTTCTTAACATTAAACCGTATAATAAATCTTCTAATGTTAATACTTCTCCTTTTTTTATGTATATTCCTGAACCATAAGCTTTATCAATCTCATCACCAATTGTCACTTTATCTTTTATATTAGCATTCTCAATTGCTACTATAGCTGTCATTATTTTAGATATTGAAGCAACACTTCTTATATTGTGAATATTGTTTGAATATATTATTCTATTTGTGTCAATATCCATTAATATTGATGATGTAGCACTTGTACTTATTGCTTTTATTTTTATTGGTAAAATTATAGTTATACCTACAATTAATTTAATTATTATTTTTTTCATACTATCACCTATGTAAATAATATGAAAAAAAGGACAAGATTATGTCCATTAAAATTTATTATTATTATAACTAATTATTTTTATAATTAAGAATATTAATAATATTATTAAACCATATAATATAATAAGATAAAAAATACTAAATAATGGTTTATTTAAATTACTTTGTTTATATTCTTTTTTACAATCTAATTTAAATTCTATTTTTTTATTTTCATAATTTACCTTAGTTATATTCCATGTATATTTATTGCCATTTTGTTTATCTGCATTTTCTTTTATAACTTTACAATCAGTTGTTAAATTTACATTAACTTCATCTAATACTTTATAAGTATCAAAACATTTGAATGGACTAGTTGTTTTAAAAGATAGAATTGTATCATTTTTTAAATATTCTGTATTATAACATGTATTAATAATATTTGAATTGCCATATCTAATAAAACCATATTCAAAATTATAATTAATTCCTAACTGTA
>CANRLQ010000059.1 GCA_947631525.1 uncultured Bacilli bacterium
GGAAAAAAAGAAATGTTGTTTTCAATTAATCCTTGTTCTGTAAAAAAATGTTTATCAATATCACTACCTTGTACATCATAACCAAGCTTTTTCATTATTTGAGCTAGAGAACTCATTCCTGCCCCTTTTATTCCAACAAAATGATACATAAATTCACCTCTAATGTAATGTTATACTTTATTTTATTCTTTGTCAATTATTTTATTATTTAGTCTATTATATTCATTTAGAAAATAATCATCTGTCATACCAGCTATATAGTCTATTACTATTCTTTCATTGCTATTATTTTCAATGTATATATCATCCATATCATCTAAAAATACTTTAAATATTTTTTCTTCTTTTTTATTATTATTTAATTCTTCTAAATATTTACTAAATAAAAATCTAAATTTTTTTTCATACTCTTTTATCTGTTCTTGTGTATTAGCCTTAAAATAAATATTTTCATAATTAAATCTTTTTAATTCAACAATTGCATTGTAGATATTTTTAGACATTGATATATATGGTTTATTATAACTATTTTTAATTATATCTAAAACAATAGTATTAATTATATTACTATTACTTTCTCCTAGAATAGTCTTAATATTATTAGGTATTTGTTCTTTTTTTATAATACCTAATCTAATAGCATCTTCTATATCTCTACCAATGTAACCAATAACATCACTTATTCTAACAACACAACCTTCTAATGTCATTGGAACTAAATTTTTTATAACTTTAGCATCCTTATAACTATTATTATATTCTTCTAAAAATTGTTCTTTTGTCTTTTCTACAGGTTGATATTTATCACAAACAAATTCACCATTGTGACACATTATAGCATCCAATACTTGAATAGTTAAATTATTACCTAAACCTTTATTTTCAACATACATCAATGTTCTTACACTTTGTATATTATGATTAAAATAACCACAATTATTTTCTAAACTAATTTTATTTAAAATAGCTTCTCCTATATGACCAAATGGTACATGACCTAAATCATGACCTAAAGCTGCTGCTTCTATTAAATCTTCATTTAAATTAAGAGCTCTTCCTATTGTACGTGCTATTTTACTTACCATTTGAACATGTGTCATTCTTTTACTTATATTATCATTATCATTATTCGAAAAGACTTGTGTTTTATCAATATAACGTGTATATGATAATGAATAAATAATTTTATCGATATCTCTAAAAAAAGATGGTCTTATATCTTCTTCATTATTATCTAATACTCTTTTTGCATTGACACTTTTGGTTGCAAATGGTGATAGATTAACCTCATTTTTTAACATATTATTTTTTATTTCATCTACCATATTATCACCTATTATTATTTTATCATAATAATAAAAAAAGTAAAATAATTTACTTTCAATAAATATAAGTAAAACACTTATTATTATTATCATATATAGTATCAAAAACTTCTTCATTATGTATAGCTTTATATTTACCATTTTTTAAAACAGCAATATCAGTATCTACTGAAAAGTCACCACTTTTATCGATAAAATTACAAGTATCATTTGTAATATTTAAAACTTCTCCATCTATATCTATTTTTTTAAACTTTATTGGTTCTGTTGAAATTGATAATAAGTCATATTTTGCATAATAAAGATTATTATCTTCAGTAATTACTAATATTGAAGCAGCTTGACTATCTACAGCAGTAAATGATTTTACTTTGCCATTAATACCAATTACATTAATTTTCTCTTCATCCAAGGTTGCTATTAATTTGCCATCTTTTACTTCTAATTGGAATATATAATCATAGTCTTCTTCAATATCCCTAGCAATAAATGCTTTATATATATAATTTTTATATTTTTTACTTTCTCCATTATTCTCAGAAGTATTTGTTTCAAAATTGTTATTTTCTTTTTTATCATCATTATTGATTAAAAAATAACCAATTGCACCTAGCAATAATATTATTATTATGATTAATAGTCCTATTAAATAATTTTTACTTTTTTCATTCATTTTATCACTCCTCACATATAATACAATTTAATAATACTAATCCTTGCAAAAAAATTTCTTTATTTTCAGCATCATTATAACATTAATCAAATTTAAAAACTATATTATATTCAGTTAATTTACACATGCTTACATATTAATATATAAAAAAGCTATATTAAAATGGCTTTTATTCTTCTAACGCCTGCACTACTTGATTCCTCTTTTTTAATTTTAAATTGTCCCAATTCTTTTGTATTTTTAACATGAGGTCCACCACATAATTCATGTGATACATCACCTATACTATATACAGTTACAATATCTGGATACTTTTCAATAAACATACATTCAGCACCTGAATTGATAGCTTCTTCTTTTGTCATTTCTTGTTTTGTTACTTCTATTCCTTCATTTATCCATTTATTTACTAATTCTTCTACTTGTTGTTTTTCTTCTTCTGTTAATTTATGATCACAATTAAAATCAAAACGCATTCTATCTTGTGTTATATTGGAACCTCGTTGATGAATATTTTTATTTACTACTATCTTTAAAGCGGCATTTAATAAATGTGTTGCTGTATGATACTTTGTTTCAATTTCACCATGTCCACCTAATCCACCTTTAAATTGACCAGCAGAAGCTGTTCTTGACAATTCTTGATGTTCTTTAAATTTTTGCTTAAATCCTTCTATATCGACTTTTAAACCTAACTCACTAGCTAATTCTTCAGTAAGTTCAATTGGAAAACCATATGTATCAAATAAATGAAAAGCTGATGTTCCATCTATATCATTACCATTTGCTACAACTTTATTAAATTCTTTTATTCCTTTTTCTAATGTTTTATTAAATTTAATTTTTTCATTTTCTAATACTTCTAATACAGTATTTTTATTATCAGCTAATTCTTTATAATAAACGGAATACATATCTATTATTTTTGAAGCAATTTCTTGTTCCCAATTAGAATTAATATCAATTCCAATGTTTTTAGCATGTCGTATAGCTCTTCTTATTAATCTTCTTAGAATATAACCTTGTCCAACATTACTTGGTTTAATTAAAGCTGGATCAGCACTTATAAATACAGCTGTTCTAATATGATCAGCAATAATTCTAATACTTCTTTTATTTTCCTCGTATTTTTGATTAGAAACTTTTTCAATTATTTCAATAATAGGTCTCCAAACACTAGATTCATAATTATCTGTTTTTCCTTCAAGAATTGCTGTTGTTCTTTCAACACCCATTCCTGTATCGACATTTTTACTAGGTAACTCTACAATTGTTCCATCTTCATTATGATTATATTGCATAAATACATCATTCCAAATTTCTACCCATCTTTCATCTTCTAAATCAAACTTTTCTGGAACAGGGTCTTCACTTCTCCAATAGAACATTTCTGTATCTGGACCACATAAACCAGGAAGTTCTAAATTTGGCCACCAGTTATCATCTGTTGTAGCGCAAATTCTTTCTTCTTTTATTCCTAAATTCATCCATAATTCTTTTGTTTCTAAATCCATAGGTGCGATTTCATTCCCAGCAAAAATTGTTACGGCTAATTTTTCAACTGGAATATTTAATACTTTAGTTAAAAATTCAAAACTCCATGTTATTGCCTCTTTTTTAAAGTAATCACCTAAACTCCAATTACCTAACATTTCAAAGAATGTATGATGATATGAATCACCTACTTCATCTAAATCATTGGTTCTAATACATTTTTGATAATCACATAATCTTTTACCATATGGATGTTCTTGCCCCATCAAATATGGAATTAATGGTTGCATTCCTGCTGTATTAAATAAAACAGTATTATCATTTTCTGGTACTACTGGAGCACTTGGTATTTGTTTATGTCCTTTACTTACAAAATAATTTATATATAAATCTTTTAAATTCATTTTATTCATCTCCCTTTACTACATTAACAATTTTATCTACAACTTCTTCTATTTTCATATCAGTTGTATCTATATATATTTGTTCATTTGTTCTAACTAATGCACCAAATTCCTTATGCATATCATTATAATCACGATTTTTAATATTTTCATATATTTCATCATAACTTATATTAAGATTTTGTTCTTGACTTTGTTTAAATTTTCTTTTAGCTCTTTCTTCTAAAGAGGCATCTAAATAAAATTTATATTTAGCATTAGGAAATACTACTGTTGTAATATCTCTTCCTTCTATTATAACATCATGATTAGAAACCATTTTTCTTTGAATATCAATCATATTATTTCTAACTTCAATTATACTAGATACTAATGAAACAATATCATTTACTTCTTTAGTTCTAATTAAATTAGTTACATTTTCATCATTTAAATATACGATATCTTTTATATCAAAATCTATTTTTATATTTTTAGATAATTCAATTATTTTTTCTTTATCTAAAACATCTAAATTATTTTTTAAAACAGCTAAGGCTAAGCATCTATAAGTAGCACCTGTATCAATATTTATCAAATTGCATCTTTTGGCAACTTCAGCTGATACAGTACCTTTACCACTACCAGCTGGTCCATCTATAGCAACAATTTTATTCATAATTAATATCTCCTAATATTTTTTTTACTCTTTGTTTTAATTCTTCTAAAGAACCGTTATTATTAATTTTATAATCATATTTATCATAATTATCTAAAGCCGTTTCTGTAATATGTTTTTTTTGTTCACTAGTTAAATTATTTGAATCTTTATATATATTTATAACAATAGCATCATCATATAATTTTTTTATATCTTCTATTTCTTCTTTAAATCTAGCATCCGTTAATATAATTATATCAAAGAAATAAGTATATATTTTAATATCATCTAATACTCTATCAATAAGAAAACGATTATTTATTTTATTCTTTATAAGTTCTACGCCTATTTGTTGTAAAAAATCACGAGGTTTTGTTTTTTCATCGCCATCCCAACCAATTATTTTTTTTGCAAAATGTTTTAAATAATAAGCATAAGAAATTTGAATAACCTTTTTGTTTTTATTTACAAATTCATTTTCTATTATATCAGCTATTTTATTTTTTCCACTTTCTGCTTTTCCAGAAATTATTATTATTTTAGATTGTTTTTTTTCCATAATTATTCTCCTTAATATTATACTTTTGATTATTAAATATTTCTTTATTTTTTATACATATGATGTTAATTATACACATAAAAACCACGATCATTCTAGGAACGAAAAACCGTGGTACCATCCTAATTTATTCTTAATTTATATAACGGCTTTAACCGGTAGTTATTAACTACACTAAAAGATAGCTTTCATATATTTATTTTATTAGTTTACACCATCCACTAACTCTCTTTAAAAATAAATATATTACTCTTTCTTTATCATCATTTTAATCATTATAATTTAATAAATTATATTTTTCATCGAAAAACATAAATATTGCTTTAATAGCTCCAATAATAGGAGTTGATATTGCCATTCCAATTATACCAAAGAAATGACCAAATATAAGAAGACCTAATATAATTGTTACAGGATGCAATTTAGTTGTTTTACTCATTATAAGTGGTTGAATAAAATTACCTTCTAAAAATTGAATTATAAATATAGATAAAAGAACTAATATTCCAATTGTTGAATTTTGAGAAAATGCAACGATAACAGCTGGAATTCCTCCAATATATGGGCCTGCATAAGGAATAACATTTGTAATTCCACAAAATAATCCAAATAATAATGGTGCTTTTAAACCTATAATAGCAAAACATATTGAACTAATTACAAAGATAATTAAACAATCTAAACATGCTCCATTAATAAATCTTCTAAATGAAGTATTTACTTCGTTAAATATATCTCGTGTATCATTTTGCATTTTTTTAGGAAATAAAGTTATAACAGAATCACTTACATTATTAAAATTAATAAGTAAGAAAAATCCTATTATTAATCCTATTACAAAATTACCTACTCCTGAAAATAAAGATTTTAAAACAGCTAATGCTTTATCAGGTAAGGACAATGTTAAATCATTACCAATTGTTTTTACTGTTTCAAATATATTATTTTTAATAGTAACAGCATCAAATCTTTCGATATTATTTAGTTTATCAAATATTTGATCAACAAAATTTATAACACTATCAGACACCGATGGTATTATTTTAGCAAAATCATTTATTTGATCAAATAATACTGGTATTAATGAGC
>CANRLQ010000060.1 GCA_947631525.1 uncultured Bacilli bacterium
TAGAATTATTATTTTAAATTATCATCAAACTCATAATAATTTAAAATTAAGTCAAAGTCATATTTTTTTAACCAATCAAGATTATATGATTTATTTATTTCTTCAAAGCAATTATTCCAAGCATCTGGAATTTCTTCTAATGAAATATAATTTGCTAATTCTTTAATAGTATACATAGCTACCTCCAAGTACTTAAACTAACAAAATTATACCATATTTCCCTACAATTTTTAGATGTTGTTAATTTTTATTAATATTTATTATATAATTAATTTAACAAATGAGGAATATTTTTATATACTTATTAAAATTCCTAGAGATTAATTATTTTTTTCAAAGACAAAATAATAAAAGAAAATTATAATAAATTATAAATATTAACAATCTAGAATACTTGAAAATAAAATTATGATAAACAATCATCACCATGTAAAAACGATGACATATTTAAGTCATCGTTTTTTTATCTATGATTACCTTTATGTTCACTTATTTCACAATCATTTGTTTCATTAAAAATATTAAGATTTAAACTCGTTCCTTGTTCTTGTTTTTTTAATTCTTTCTTTTCACTTTGATACCTTTTTTCAAATTTATCATACAAATATTTATTATTTGAATAATTAATGTTTGGATCTTTCTCATCATAAATAAAGTCGGCATCTAATATAACCAAATCTCCGCTTTTAAGAATTTTTCCCCCTCGCTTGGCATCTAAAACTAGTACTTCTTCTGTCGGATTCAAATTATCTCTCCAGTGTATTATATTTTCTCTCGTTAATCTTCCAACATTAGCACTTTTTATGTCAGTCCAAACTAGATTTAAATCACGCAAATTTCTAAATAATTGATATAATTCATCTTCACTAGCTTCTTTGCTTGTATCAACTCGCTCAGTAACTTCAGCAAAACAAGATTCACCATTAAACTGAAATTCTTTACGAAGCAATGGGGCAATTATATATGGATTATTTGGAAAACTTTTTGTAACTCTATCACCAAGTTTAATAACCTTATTGCCAATTAATAATACTCTTGAAAATCCATCACCATTATAAGTAATATCAGAAAATTTCACATTTTCATTTTTCATAACATCTAATACCATTAGTTTGATTACTTCTTTTAACGTTGGATTTTTCATTTTTCCAAGGTGATCAGTTTCACAAAAAATAGAATTTATTGCTTTTTCTTCATTATTATCAATATAATCTTTCAATTGAGAAAGAGCAATAGGATTATCTTTTACAAAATTCATTAAAGTATATAAATTTTGTGCATTTTGGATAAATAAAGGTAAATTATCATAAATAATTTGTTTATTATTTCCTTTATATTCTATTCCTAAATATGGTATATCACATTTATTTTCAACTAATATATTTAAGAACTTTCTTTGATTTTCTTCATTTAGTCTATTTAGCATATCTAAATAAAACATTTTACTTACATCAATAGTTGCAATTGTTTTTAAAATATTATCATCAATAAAATTATCAAATTTATTTTCATCATCATTTAAACAAACCCAAATATTATAAAATAATTGATCAACACCATCTATATAAGGATATTTTTTTAATCCTTCTACAAATTTTTCTTTAAAATTTGGTTGTTCCGTTAATATATTAGTGTTTAGTAAAAGAATATTTATATTAGACATAACAATATATGGAAGTATTTCATCAAAATGATTTGCTATTATTTTAGCTCTTTTATTTTTGAAAAATGAACTATTTAATTTTTTTGAAATAAAATCACTTAAATTATAAAATACATCATTATAATAACTTGCCGATTTATTTTCAACTGAATGCTGTCTTATTTTTTTTGCTTCTTCAAGTAATCTGTTCAATTTTCTTTCTAGCATAATTCTTTCTCCTTCTATTATATTATAACATAATTTTTTAAATTAATTTATTAAAGTTGTAAATATCTTTCACAATCACTCCATTGAAATAAAAAATCTTATAGGTATTTTGATACACTTATCAAAACTTATAGGAGTTAATATTTTTTTCAACTTTTCTAATGATATTCTTTAATCTATTATATAATAATTAATATCGTTTTGCTCTTTAGACATATAATCACTTTTTTCTTGATAAAACAGCATAACATTTTGGTTAAATTAAAGCAAAGCAATAACTTTTGCTGAAGTAAAATTTAAGATTTAAAAATTTGACACTTAAAAATTTTTGTGATATCATAACACTCAATTTAAGATGTTATCATGGAGGGTATTATGAAAAAAAGAGATTCTTTGTTGATGTTGAAATATATGATATCAGAAGGATTTAATCCTAATAGTTATCGAAGAATATTAGAATTGTTACAATCTGCACCATTATCATTATCAAAAGATTTAACAAAATATAACCCATATCTATTATCTGATAAAGTAGTTTATTTAGAGTTGGATGAATGTGGTATTGATGGAGCATATGGTTATTTAGAAGATTCAAAAATTGTTGTTCCTAAATCACTATATAATGATGACCATTTCCTACATACACAAACACTAAGACCATATAAAAAATTTAATTATGGAACTCCAAACATTAATGAATTTGATGTTGCTGTCTTTTGTGAAGATTCTTTAGAAGAAAAATCTACTAATATTTATAAAACTATTGTTAATAGTTTAAATTTCAATAATGTATATTTTGGATTTATCACAGAAATGCATCCAGAAATTGATTATAGTAATCAAAGGCTAATTTATGTTTTCCACCAGTTAATGAATCAATTGAATAGTGGTTATAAATTATCATATGAAACAATTAGTGAGGAAAATAAAAAATTATATTTAATCAAAAAAAAATAGAGGTGTCAAAGACATAGAATTATTTTTAATCTTTGTTACCTCTTTTTTTGATAATAAGAAATAATTAAATAAATTTAAATATACTACTTAAATTTATAATTTTATAAAAAAGGTGACAATTAAGTCAATATTAGCCAAATAAGAATCATGAAATTACTGATATTATCTTACTTATAGTTTTATTTTTTACATTATTCTCAATCATAATATCAATTTTATAATCTATTTATTTTTACATTTCATGCTCAATTATAGGTAGAACTAATATGTACAATACTACCTTATAAAATTATTATAAAAAACAACAAAGCTATTTTTGATAAAAAAGTATTACAGTAATTATCTTTTATATACTAAATGTTTATATTTTATGTTTTTATATTGATTTTCTGATAATAATTCCTCTTGCCATTCATCTTTATCAAACATTGGGAAAAAAACATCTGCATCTTGATCAGATTGTTCAATTCTTGTTAATAACATCTTATTAGCATACGGAATTAGTTGTCGATAAACCTGACTACCGCCAATAACCATAACTTCTTGATTTAACTTTTCAATATAAGTAAGTAATTCTTCAATATTATGAATAACTATAATTTGATGGCATAAATCTACCTCTTGGTGAGTTAAAACAATATGTTTTCGATAAGGTAGCAGTTTAGGTAAGGATTTCAAAGTATTCATACCCATGACAATAGGTTTATTAATTGTGTTTTCCTTAAAAAATTTTAAATCTTCTGGAATATGCCAAATTAATTGATTATTCTTTCCTAATTCATTATTTTTACCAATAGCAGCAATTAAAGTAATATCCATACTATTTCCTCCTATATCATACAATATTTTATTATTACATTAGTAGTATGTAATTCAAATTTTAGTGTTTATTGATATATTTTAATGAAATTTTTACTAAAAAATACAAAACAATTTAAATATCCTTTATATTTTTCTCCTAAATTCCAATTCATATAAATTTTGATATTTTTTACTTCTTGCTAATAATTCTTCATGTGTTCCCTCGTCAATTACTTTACCTTCATCAATTAACAAAATACGATCACTATTAATAACAGTAGATAAACGATGTGCAATTATTAAAATAGTATATTCACCTTGCATATTTTGAATAGATTTTTGTATTTCAGCTTGAATTTCATTATCTAAAGCACTTGTTGCCTCATCAAATAAAATAATCTCAGTTTTTAAAATAAGGGCTCTAGCAATAGCAAGTCTTTGTTTTTGTCCACCAGATAAAGTAACTCCACCTTCTCCAACGACGGTATCATACCCATATTTAAGTGTCATAATAAAATCATGTAAACAAGCCATTTTACAAGCATTTATCATTTCTTCTTCTGTTATATCTTCTTTAATAATTTTTAAATTATCACGAATACTCATGTTAAAAATATAAGGATTTTGACTAATAATTGATAAGTTACCACGAATAGAATCCTTATCTAAATCTGTTATAGAATTGCCATCAATTAGGACGCTCCCACTTTTTGGATAATAAAGACCCGCAATTAGATTAAAAATAGTTGATTTACCACTTCCACTTTTTCCAACAAAAGATACTGTTTCATTTGGTTTAATTTTAAAACTAATATCTCTTAATACTTCTTGATCATTTTCATATTGGAAAGTAACATTTTTAAATTCAATTTCCCCTTCTACTTTTGTAAGTTTCTTTGTACCAAATTTTTCTTTAGGAAATTTATCTCCTTCTAAGATATCAAAGATTTTCTCAGCAGATAAATTAAATGTTTTTAAAAAATCAAAAAAATTTTCAAAATTAAAAGAAATACTCATAATACGTTCTCTATATTCTAAAATAATTAACATAATAGCTACTTCAAGTTCACCATTTATAATAAATGAAACACCAATAATCATAATTAAAAAATCTAACAAATCACGAATATTATTATTTATTAAGCGAAATTTAGAACGTGTATAATTTCTTATATAAAAAGCTCTATTTAAATTATCAATTTTCTCATTTGCATTTTTTACAAAACTAGATTCAGCATTTAGAATTTTAATATCTTTAGTTCCTCTTACTAACTCACTAATGAAACCAGATGTATTCTCTTTAATTGTTTTAACAATTTTATTTTTTTCTTGAATTTTATTAGCTGCATATTTTTGACTAGAATAAAGAATTATTAAAAATAAAAAATAAATCAAAAAAATTACCTTATTCAAAAAAAATATGCTGATAAAAATTCCAATATTTGATAAAATCAATGTACTATAATCAACAATAGTATTAAATACTTCTGCTAAATTACTTGTATCTTCATTAATCCTTTCAATAAACAAACCACTAGAATTAGTATTTAAGGTATGCATATCAATTTTTAGCGTTTCTTTTGTTAATTCAGATTGTATATTTTTTTTAATAGCAAAGTAAAAACGACTCATAAAATAGTTATTACAAAATCGAATTAAATTGTATAATAATTCAATAAATAGTATTGCACATGTAATAAGTATTAATTGTTCCCATAAAGAACTTGTTAAAGCAACAATTCTTCTAGCTGTTAATAAAGGACTTAATATACTTAAAACACAATAAGTAACACAACCTAATAAGATAAAAATGAAATATTTTTTATCTTTTTTAGCAAATGTATATGTTTTTTTTAAATAATCAAAAAATCCGTGTAAATTTTTTTCGACTTTTTTCTCATTCATACTGATAAACTCCTTCAACTATTTATATTATAATAGAAAAATATCTATTTGGAAAGTCTTTAAATAAAATAATAAAAATGTTATAATAGTGCAATATATGTAAAAAGTGTGTTACAATATGTTGTATCATTTAGGAGGGAGATAATATGTCAAAAATTAGTAATATTCTTACAATGCTTGAATATTTAAGTTCAGGAAGAAAATATAGTATTCAAGAATTATCTGAAAAACTAGAAGTATCT
>CANRLQ010000061.1 GCA_947631525.1 uncultured Bacilli bacterium
TTTATCAGTTATCAAAAATATATTCTTATCCTTATATTTTTTAAATAATTCTATTTTATTTACTGTCCATATCATTGTTTGTTTTTTTTGATTTTTATATAAATTATATTTTATAGATATAAAATCAAATATTTCATAGTTTTTATTTTTATTTAATATATTTGATATTATTAAGCCTGTTTTATAATTATATTTTTCTTTTATATATTTAATTAGTTCATAGTTAAAGCTACATAAATATATATTTAACTTTGTATATTTTCTTATTATTCTATTTAATATTTTAGCTAACTTTTTATAATTATTCCTATCTTCTTTTATATCAATTACAATATATTTATTTGATTTTATATTTGATAATACTTCTTCTAATCCAGAAAAATTATATTTTTTTAATTTCTTTAATGTTTGATTTTTAACAACACCTGCTTCATAACTAATTGGATTATGACTTAATACAAATTTATTATCACGGGTTAATCTTATATCAAACTCTACTCCATCTATATAATCTTTATTTAACGAATCAATAATTCCATTTAAAGTATTTTCTTTAAATTTATGATTATCATTACCTCTATGTGATATAATCAGTGCCATATTATCACCAATTAATTATATAAAAAAAGAAGAAATAATATTCTTCTTAACCATTTTATTAATTTTTAATCGATTATTTCATTATTCTTAAAATTAACATTTAAAAATTTACGGCTTGCTAAAAAATCACACATATGGACAAATTTCTGATATTTATTTATCGGTTTTTTTAATACTTCATTTCCTTTATAATCAGTATTCCAAGGACCCATATGTGATTCTATTACATTACATACAAAATCTATTTCTCCATTAGTAAGTGTTAATTTATCTTTATTATCTTTTATATAATTAGCTATTAATATTGGATGATCAAATCTTGTATATTCTTCTTTTATAATTCCTGATTTTAATCCATCATGAAGAATAAGAGCAAAAATCATTAAATCCTTTTCATTTTGTGTAAATATTCCTGTTATAGATTCATCATTATATAATTCATGTGCTATCCTAACAGCAAATTTAGTGTGTCTAAGTAATCCACCTTCTCCTAATGAAAATTCTGGATGATATTTACCGGTTGAGGAAGCTGGTATACTAAAAAAATAATCTGGAAGTAAATCTACCATTATTTTTAAATTATCAACATATTTTTTATTTTTGATATATGTATATTCTTTATTAAATTTTTCTACTTTATTCATACTACTCTCCTATAAAATTAATTAATATTTCATTTGATAAATATATATATTTTGGATTAATAAATATATTATCATTTTCTATAATAAGTTTCTTTTCTTTTAATAATTTTTCTATATTAAAAACATTCCTTATATCTAAGTTATATTTTTCTTTAAATTTAGTTAAATTAACTCCATTTAATTTTCTAAGGCCTAATATCATTTCATTTTCCATATTTATTTTTTTATCAATTATTTTTTATTTTTTAATAAATTTTTTGTTTAGATATTTATTCATATTTTTAGTATTAGTATATCTAATATTATTTATAAAGCCACTAGCTCCTAACCCAAAACCATAGTATTGTAAATTATTCCAATAAGTTAAATTATGTTTTGACTCAAATCCTCTTTTAGAAAAATTACTTATTTCATAATGAATAAAATTATTTTCTTTTAATTTTTTACATATATATTTATACATTTCATAATCTAAATCATCATCAATATTATTTTCATTATAAATATATAATTTAGTATGAGGTTCAATTATTAAGGAATAAGTAGATATATGATTTATATCTAATTCTAAAAACAAATCAATATCTTTTTTTAAATCATCTAAAGTTTCATTTTTTAAAGCATAAATTAAATCAATATTTATATTATTGAAACCTATATCTTTAGCATACTTAATTTTAGCAAAAACTTCTTCTTTGGTATGAAATCTATTTAAATACTTTAAATTTTTTTCATTAAAAGTTTGAATTCCTATACTTAATCTATTAACATTATTTTTTTTTAATAAATCTAACTTTTCTTTGGTCAATGATTCTATATTACATTCAACTGTAAACTCATAATTATCATTTAATTTAAATATTTTTAGAATATTGAATAATTTTTTAAGTTCAGAAATTTTCAAACTAGTTGGAGTCCCTCCACCGATATAGATTGTTTCTATTTTTTCTCCATTATAATTATTATTTATTTCTTCTTCTAAAGCTAGTAAATATTCTTCGATATATTTTTCATTATAAAATACTTTTATAAAATCACAATAAGAACATATTTTATCACAAAATGGAATATGGATATAAACTGAATGAACACTATTTTTCATTTTTTAATAAATCACGTATTTCTTCTAATAAGATAACTTCATCAGATTTTACTTCTTCTATTTTTTCTTTCTTAGATAATGTAGAAAATTTATTAACAAATTTTATTAATATAAAAATACAAAAAGATACAATTAAAAAATCAATAATATTTTGAATAAAATTACCATATTTTATAGTTGCTTCCTGAAATTTTATAGTTAATCCTGTAAAATCTATACCACCTAATATTACTCCAATTAAAGGCATTAATATATCGTTTACCAATGATGTTACAATTTTGCCAAATGCTGATCCAATTATAACACCTACAGCTAAATCAATAACATTACCTCTTGATATATATTCTTTAAATTCTTTTAATATTTTCTTCATATTCGCCTCCTATTACAATTATACAAAAAAAACTAACAAATTGCTAGTTTTATTTATCTCTTAATTTTGCTCCTGTTTTTTCTACTTCCGTAATTATTTTATTAAATAAATTCATTACTTCATCTTCATTAAGAGTTCTGTTATTATCTTTAAATGTTAATGAATATGCTATTGATTTTTCATTTTTTTCTACATTTTCACCAGTATAAACATCAAATACTTCAATATTATCAAGAAGTCTTTCACCAGCTTTTTTAATGATTTTTTCTATTTCTTCTGATTTAATATTTTTGTCAATAATGAAAGCTAAGTCTTTATTTATTTCTGGATACTTAGATGCCTCTTTAAATTTTAATGGTTTAACTGTTTTATTATATAATTTTGTTAAAGAAATTTCACAAATATATATGTCATCCTTTTTTAAAGTTGGATGAATTCTACCAATTATTCCTATCTCATCTCGATCTAATAATATTTTAGCACTTATTCCTGGATGCATATTTTTAATATTATCATTAATAAAATTATATCTATTTTTAAATCCTAAATAATCAAGAACATTTTCAACTATTCCTTTAATTACATAAAAATCTACTTTTAAATCAATATTTTGCCATTTATTAATCAAATAATTACCTTTCATTAAAATACACATTTTAATATCTTCATTATAATTTGAATCATATGTTTTACTGATTTCATATAGTAAAATATCTTTTATTTTTCTTGAATTATTATATTCATATACATTTAAAAGTGATGGAATAACTGATGTCCTAATAACAGATTTATCAACGCTCATTGGATTAGGTAATATTATATTTTTAGTATTCTGATAATCAAATAATGAAGCCATATCAGGACTTGTTAATGTATATGTTTTTGTTTCATTCAGACCTAATGTTCTAAGTCTTCTAGAAACTGTTTTTCTAAATTTGACATCTCCTACATAACCACCTTTTTTAATTCCAATACTAGGTAATGTAGATACTAAATTATGATAGCCATATAATCTACCTATTTCTTCTGCAATATCGTTTACATTAGGATCAATATCAAGTCTTCTTTTAGGAATTGTTACTATAAATTCATCATTAATAATTTCATAAGGAAAATCTAATCTTTTTAATTCTATTTCCATATCTTTTTTACTAATTTTAATACCTAACATTTTATTGATATCTTCTTCTTTAAACTTAACGATTTTTTGTGTTTTATCAATATTATCATGTTTTACTGTATCTTTTAAAACTTTAGCATCAGCATATTTTTCAAGTAAATGACATGCTCTATTAATAGCATCATTTGTATATTCATAGTTTAGTCCTTTACCATATCTTATTGAGGCTTCGCTTTTTAAATTAAGATTTGTTGAAGTATAACGAATACTTGTTGCATCAAATATGGCACTTTCGATTAAAATTGTTTTTGTTGATTCATCAACTTCTGTATTTTCTCCACCCATAACACCTGCTATACAAACTGGCTTTACAGTATCAGTTATAACTATATCTGATGATTTTAAGTTTCGTTCTTTTCCATCTAAAGTAACTATTTTCTCATTTTCAAAAGCATTTCTTACAAGTACTTTATCACCAAGTTTATCCTTATCAAAGAAATGAAGAGGCTGACCGTATTCTAACATGATATAATTTGAAATATCAACTACGTTATTAATTGGGCGCATTCCTGCAGCAATCAATCTTTTTTTAATAAATTCTGGTGATTCCTTTATTTTAATATTAGTTACCATTTTTGCTAAATAATAAGGACATTTATCTGTTTCTACTTTTAAACTGAAATAATTATTAATAGAATCATCTATTTCAGAATAACTTAAATCTGGTAGGTTTACTTTTCTATTTAAAATAGCTGCTATTTCATAAGCAAAACCAATATGATAATAACAATCATTATTTCTATGTTTATGAATATCTAATTCATATAAAGTATTATCGAGTCCCAAATATTCAATTGGATCTTTTCCTACTATAGCATTTTCATCTAATTCATAAATTCCTTTATTATAATTTTCTTCTGTTTTTTCTTCTAAACCAAGTTCAAATAAAGCACAAATCATACCATTAGATTCTACACCTCTAATTTTTGACTGTTTTATTTCAAAATTACCAGGTAATATAGCTCCAGGTAAAGCTACTATAACTTTAATATTTTTTCTTACATTAGGAGCTCCACATACTATTTGTTGTAATTCTTCTTTTCCAACATCTACTTTACATATATGTAAATGATCACTATCTGGATGATTAATACATTCTTTAACCTCACCAATTACTAAATTATCAATATGATTAGTAACAACAGATTCAATATTAATACCAGCTTTAGTTATTTTTACAGCTAATTCTTTTAAATCTTGATCGTTTATATCTATATAATCTTTTACCCATTCTAAACTAATCATATTATTTATCATCCTTTCTATCAAATACTTTGCTTTCTCTTAAATCAGTATTATAAAATGTTCTTATATCATTTATTCCATATTTAAGCATAGCCATTCTTTCTGCACCAAAGCCAAAAGCAAATCCTGACCATTTTTTAGGATCATAACCACCCATTTTTAATACATTAGGATGTACTATTCCAGCTCCTGCTACGGTAATCCATCCTGAATTTTTGCATAAACTACATCCACTACCATTACAATTAAAACAACTAATATCCACTTCTACTGATGGTTCAGTAAATTGATAGTAACTAGGTCTAAAACGTGTTTCAATATTTTCTCCAAATAATCTTTTAACAATTACATCAATTGTTCCTTTTAAATCTGACAAACTTATATTTTTATCTACTAATAATCCTTCTATTTGCATAAATTGATGTGAATGTGTCGCATCATCATCATCTCTTCTATATGTTTTACCTGGACATATCATACGTACTGGAGTATTTCCTCCTGCTTTTAGCATAGTCCTTGCTTGTACAGGTGAAGTTTGACTTCTAAGAAGTATATTTTCATCTTCTATATAAAATGTATCTTGTGCGTCTCTTGCTGGATGTCCTT
>CANRLQ010000062.1 GCA_947631525.1 uncultured Bacilli bacterium
AGCAACCTTACTTGTTTTTTATTATACTACATATTTTTCTAAATGAAAAGAGTATTGATCTTTGTCAACACTCTGAAGAACAACAAATAGTTGTTCTTATTTTATAGTTGTTTTTTGATTAGTTGGTTGTAATTCAATGAAAGTATTTCCATCATTTAATTTTATTATATTACCATTTTTATCTTTATAAACAGTTTGTGCTTTTCTGTTACTTTTACTCCATGTTATTTCAATAGCCTTTCCATTTGTAATATAATAACCACTACCTGAACCAACATCTTTTATATCTAAATAATAATTACTATCTGTCATTTTCCAACTCATTTTAGCAATTATTATATTTTTAAAAGTATATTGTTTTTTCGTTTTCATATCAACATGAGCTTTACCATTTACATATCTTTTATAAACTTTATTCTCTTTATCATATTTATAGCTATTTTTTGTATAATTTGAAAATGGTATAGATACATCATTTGCATCACTACCTTCTAAATTAACTTCTTCATTTGAATAAATAAGAGGCCATTTAGTATTAGTCGTGTTATTATATTTTTTTGTTTCTTTTTTTAATTTAACTAAACTTGTATAAGCTGTATGTTCACTGGCAAGTTTATAAGGATTCTCTCTCCAAAATGAACTTGATGTCATTCCGTCAATATTATTTATTTTAGTTGATTTTATATCATTATAAGCATAAGTACTTCCTCCAAAATGAACAAGAATAGCATCATATTCAAAAGCTATATCTAAAAAATTGTGTCTAGCACTTCTAACTGTTCCAATCTGACTTGTATCTTTATCTTTATAAATAGCTAAAAATCTAGTAATACCACCTTCTGTTAAAAATTCATATACAACTTGAGCATCAGAAATACCTGTTTGAGCTTTTCTTGCTACATTGATATTATTTATAACAACAGCATATGGCCTTGAATTAGAATTTTCATTAATAATATTTATTTTCTTTTCTTCTTTTACTTCTATTTTTTCTTCTACTTTTTCTTCCTTTTTAGGTTTTTCTAAATCCTTATTTTCTTTTTTATTGCATCCACATCCTGTAACTGAGATAATAATTAAAAATACAATTAAAAACTTCAATTTTTTCATAAGCACACTCCTATTATTTTAATTATATCATTTAATAAAAAAATATCAATTAAAATATTGTTTTTATAATAATTTTTTAGTATAATATACCCCAAAAAAAAAGGAGGAAAGAAACTTATGGTTAATAGATTAGAATTAAAAGATGTATTACAAAACTATTTTGATTTAGAACAAGTTAATTTCTTCCTAAATAAAAAAATCAATACTTTATATAAACAAGGACAAATTAATAATATTGAAGAAATACTAATTATATTTAAAAAATATAAATTATTAAATTTAGTTTTACTGTGTCCTTATATTTTAACAAGAGGAAAAAGTCAAGAAATTAAAAATGTTTTAAGTTTATTGGAAGATAAAAATTTATTAAACTTAATAAAAGAATGCCCTTATATTTTAGCTCATGGAAAAAGTGAGGAAATAAAAAGTATTTTAAATTTATTAGAAGAAAAAGATTTATTAGATTTATTAAAAGATTGTCCTTTCATTTTAGCTCATGGAAAAAGTGAAGAAATAAAAAATATTTTAAGTTTATTAGAGGATAGAGAATTATTAGATTTAGTAAATAAATGTCCTACCATTTTAGCAAGAGGGAAAACTCAAGAAATTGAAAATATTTTAAATTTATTAGAAAAAAAAGATTTATTAGATTTATTAAAGAACTGTCCCTCTATTTTAGCTCATGGAAAAGTTGAGAAAATAAAAAATATTTTAGATTTGTTGAAAGATAAAAGTTTATTAAATTTAGTAAATAAATGTCCTACTATTTTAGCTCATGGAAAAGTTGAGGAAACAAAAAATATTTTAGATTTATTAGAGGATAAAAATTTATTAGATTTATTAAAAGATTGTCCTTCTATTTTAGCTCATGGAAAAGTTGAGGAAACAAAAAATATTTTAAATTTATTAGAAAATAAAAAATTATTAGATTTAGTAAATAAATGTCCTTATATTTTAGCAAAGGGAAAAGCTCATGAAATAAAAAATATTTTGGATTTATTAAAGGATAAAGAATTATTAAATCTATTAAAAACTTGTCCTTCTATTTTAGCAATAGGAAAAAGTGAAGAAATAAAAAATATTATAATTTTATTGGAAGATAAAAATTTATTGGATTTATTAAATAACTGTCCTTCTATTTTAGCTCATGGAAAAGTTGAGGAAACAAAAAATATTTTAAATTTATTAGAAGAAAAAGATTTAATACACTTATTAAAAGACTGTCCTACTATTTTAGCAATAGGAAAAGCTCATGGAATAAAAAATATTTTAGATTTATTAAAAGAAAAAGATCTATTAAACTTATTAAAAGACTGTCCTACTATTTTAGCAATAGGAAAAAGTAAAAAAATAAAAAATATTTTAGACTTATTAGAGGATAAAGGCTTATTAGAATCATTAAAACTATGTCCTTATATTTTAGCAATAGGAAAAGCTTATGAAATAAAAAATATTTTAAATTTATTGGAAGAAAATAATGTTGATTTAAATTTAATTACTTCATATCCATATTTATTACTTTCTTATTCTAAAGTAACATCTATTTTAGAACATAGTATAAATAATTTAACAGAAGAAGAATTTTGGGCAAATGTAAGAATTTATTTAAAAATAACAAATAATTATAATAAAATATATAATCAAGATCAGTTAATAGAATTATCTCAAATCTTAAAAATAGACATTAACAAGTTATTAGAAAATATTATGATTAAAAGTACTAATTTAAAAGAAGTACTTGAACAAAAGGGTTATGTTTGGATAGGTGATTATATTCCATGTACAAAAGAACAACTCGAAGAAAATCAAACAGTAATTATTAAAATTACTGAAATAGTTACTAAAAGCTTTATCAAAAAAAATAATCGGTTTAATATAGATTATGCAGATTTATATGATTATGTATTAGATATTTTAGTAAATAGATGTGGGCATATATTTATTAACACAACAGAAGAAGAAACCCTAGAAAAAGTATTATATACTTATTTAATGAAATATTGTTATAAAATGATTTCTAATAGAGATTATATAGATTATGAAAAAATAAATAACTATAAAAAATATAGTATTCAAGATTTTTATCAAGATAATTTTATACAAAATTATTCATTTTTGACAGACGAAGAACAATATTTTTTAAAAACAATATCTCAATATATAGAATTAGGTAAAGATTATATTGAAGTATTAAAAAAAGAATGGGATTTAACAGAAGAAGAGATTAAAGAAAAAATGGAAACAATTAAAGAAAAAATAGCTAGTAATGATTATCTAGCTAATATTGGTAAGAGTAAGTACTTAAAAAAGTAGAAAAAGTTATAATTGAATAATTAGAATATTAATAATCTAAAACCATATTAATTTAACTATAGACATCATAATCTTTATAAAACATTATGTTATTTAAAATTATGTATTTTGTTTATATTCATTAAATTTATTCCTATAAAACTTCCACTTAAATCTATGAAAACATCTAATAGTTCACAAGATCTACCATCTATAAATAATTGATGTATTTCATCACTTATCGCATATAAAATACAAATTAAAATACTAATTATAATTTGTTTTGATAAAGTTAAATTATATTCTTTTAACAATAATATTACAAAAATACCTAGTACTAAATAAATAGTAAAATGAGCTAATTTTCTAATAGGTTTTACAAATTTATTTAATATTTCTTTATCATTATAATTTTTATTAGTTATTTTTTCTATTATTCTAACTGTTTTTAAAATCAAACCGTCACTAAGTTTACTTGAATCAGATGCAGGTTGATTTGAAAATAAAAAAATTAATAACATCCATAAAATTACTATAGCAATCTTTAATGTTTTCATTATATCACCATAATAATTATAAAAAATATAATTTAATAAGTCAATTTCTTTTCATATTTTTTATTTTTTAATGAGTCAATGATTATGTTACAAATTTTATCGACATCTTTCAAAGATAAATTTGAATAAAGTGGTAATGTTATAACACTATTTGATACTTTAGAGGCTATAGGTGTATTATTTAAAAAATTATAACATTCATAATCACTTGTTAAGGGATAAAAATATTTTCTTACATAAATATCCTCTTTAGATAAATTATCAATAATAATATTTCTATCTATATTTAATATTAAAATAGGAAAATATGAATAATTATAATCAATATTGCTTTTATAATATGGTAATTTTATTCCATCTAAATTATTTAAATTGTAAAGATATCTTTTTACAATTTTTTTTCTAATTTCAATTTCTTTTTTAATGTTTTTTAAATTACAAATACCCATACTTGCTGAAAATTCATTCATTTTAGCATTTAAGCCTACCATATTTATAGTATCATTATTTTTTATACCAAAATTCTTAAATAAATCTAATTTTTCTTTTATTTCATCATTACAAATTATTGCACCACCCTCAATCGTATTGAAGACTTTTGTAGCGTGAAAACTTAACATTGAAGCATCTCCATAATTACATATACTTTTATCATTTATTTTAACATTAAATGCATGGGCAGCATCATATATAACTTTTAGTTTATAATTTGAAGCAATTTCATTTATTTTATCTACATCACAAGGATTACCATATACATGAACGGGTAATATTGCTTTTGTATTTTTATTAATTAATTTTTCTATTTTACTTGTATCTATTGTATAATCATCATAATTTATATCACAAAATACTGGTTTTAAATTATTTTGAACAATAGCATGAGTAGTTGAAGCAAAAGTAAATGGTGTTGTTATAACCTCGCCTTTTAAATCTAATACATTTAAAATAGAATATAAAGCCATATGTCCATTACAAAAAAGAGAAATATTCTTTACTTTTAAATATTCTTTTAGTTTTTGTTCTAATAATTTATGTTTTTCACCATTATTAGTTATCCATTTATTAATGAATAAATCTTCAATTTCTTTTATATATTCGTTATAATCTGGTAACATTGGTTCTGTTACAAAAATTTTACTCACTGTATCACCTTGTTTCTCTTTAAGAAATTTAAGTCTTTCTTATTTATTTTTCTACCTATTTTTCTATAATTTTTATTTTTAATGATACTTCCTAATGTAATTATATGTGATGTTATAGGAACATTTAAGTTTAATAAATGGGCTAGATTTTCAAGTGGTACTAATCCATAAGGTATATCTTCATCCAAATATCTATGATCTATATTGCTAGGTGCTTCTATTTCTTTATAATATTTATTATTTTTAATCAATTCATATAAGTTATTACCTTCTACATTATAGGTTCTTCTTAACCAATCATTAATATTTTCTATTCTTATTCCTAGAAATGTTGCTACCTCAATTCGTTCATTATCCAAATGTTCTAATAAATTAGCTATTGTTTTAGTTATACCATCATGATAATATTTAAACGTATAATTACTATTTTCAATCCAACCAATATTAAGTAGTACAGGAAGACAATGTAATATCATACCAACATTTCCTAATGATGTTTTTATAATTGAATCAACCGGTTTTAAATATTTTTTATAGCAATAAGGTATATCTTTTAAAATAATGTTTATATCATAAATTGAAGAAATTAAAACATTATTTTTTAAGGTATAAATTTTTACTTTATTGTAATCAG